>CAILWD010000277.1 GCA_903837815.1 uncultured Chloroflexota bacterium
AATGTCGGCTTCGCGGAACATGTCCCGCAAAACCTCGCCGGGGTAGGTAATGCCCTTCGTTTCCATGCGCTTGGCGGTCAGGCGGGTCAACGCAGTCACACCCGTCAAAACCACCGTCGTCAATTTGGATGAGTCGCGGTTCGTTTCGGGCAGAGGCTGCGCCGCTGAAAAATACGCTTTCAGCGGATACGCTTCTGCGTTGAAATTTTTGTGAAGCGGAGATTGACCGTCCACCGCAAGAACTTTCCATCTCGGTTGGATTTCTTCAAACGGGATGATTGCCCAAGCGGACTCGTTCCACGCTGAATCTACCCGAAGGGTCTGCTCCGCAGGCAAAGTGCGGACGACGCCTTCAGCGGGTTCACCCCATCGAGCAGAGAAAAGGCTTCGGGTGGATTCCGCCATCAGCAAACTGTGACCAGCCAGTGGGTCGGATGAATTTCCCTGCCAGTGTGCAACCAGACTCTGAGAGTCCACCGAATCTGTCAGCGTAGGAAAAGGCGCGACGAGGGCATAAATCCACAAAGAGCCTGAGTCGGAGGGTTCGAGTTTTTGAGTCGCAAGCGATGGGTCGTCGGTGATCGAAATCCCCCAGGTTTGACTCAAGTCTGCAAGTTGGGCGGGGACGGCTGGGTCGAGCCACAAGGCTTCGGGGATCGGCGTGGGCGTGGAGGTTGCTGTCGGCGCGGGTGAAGGAGACGGCGCGGAGGTGTTGGCGGGCAACGGAGTCGCAGGAGCGCAGGAAGCAAGAGTGGCAAGTAGAAGAAAGGCTATGAAAAATTTTCGCATTTGTCTATTTTGCCACAAAATTGCAGCGGCGTCTTTTGAATATCAAAGCCATGAACAGAAAAAGATTTTTGACTTCTCTATCGTACGTGTCCGCCTAAAATTCAAACCCTTTTATCGAGAAGATTCCCGACAAATTTGGTCGTTCAGAATGACATGGACATAGTTTCTTCGGGTTTCTTCTGTGGGAAAATGTGGTGGAAAATTTTGATCTTGAAAGAAGGGATAAATCCATGCGCGCAACGGGTTATAATTATGGAAAAGATTCGCCACTCCACCGCGCCGCTTCAAAAGAAAGATTTGAGAAAAGCCCATGCCCATCATCACCTCCGACCACAAGGACTTGTTCCGCACTCCCGATACGGAAGACAAACTTAATCTCTTTCACATGTTGTTGAATGCCAACCAGTTGAACGCCATGGTGTCGCTGGCGCTGTTAAAGGTCATTCACGGGGAGTTGGGAACCAACGATTATTCCGATCGCACCATTTACAAACGCTACGCATCCTCGATAGAGACCCTGCGTTACCGCATGTTGGACACCCTCCAACTGGTGGTGGCAACCTGGAAGAATCAGAAGGCAAAGTCCGATACGCCGCCGGAGTGGTTTCCTGATGAGCCAAAGGGATAGGGGATGAAACACTTCCGCAACCCTGAGACTATCCATAAGCCGCTTGGCGGATACTCACATCAGGTCGAGATCACTGGCGGGCGGATGCTCATCATTTCGGGACAGATCGGCATGAGACCCGACGGGGGCATTCCCGAAGACCCCATCGAACAACTGGACATCGCCTTCGAGAACATCTTCCGCAACCTGCGAGCCGCGAACATGCAGGTGACGGATCTGGTCAAGCTGACAACCTACCTCGTCGGCGAGTGGGACACAGACAAACGCCGCGCGCTGGTCGCTTCCAAACTGGCGGGTCACCAACCCGCAATGACGTTGATGTACGCGGCGGCGCTGGCGAGTCCCGCGATCAGGGTGGAGATTGATGCGTGGGCAAGTTGTGAATAAGGGGATAATCCTAGACAAAAAATGAGAGAAGTAATTAAAGCTCTTATCCTGCTTGTTGAAGAAGACCAAATAGATCCCGTCTTCAAGAATGCCGATAAACAG
>CAILWD010000278.1 GCA_903837815.1 uncultured Chloroflexota bacterium
TGAAACTACTGGAAGTCTAATTGAACGCCTATTACCAAAATCAATTCATGCTATTACTGCCAAAGGTTTTGAAATCAAGGTCGCCCTGTTTGTGCTCGCTTGTAGCATCAATTTCCTTTGGCAGGTAGCAACTTAGGTTAATTAAAGGGACATTCTCGAAAGATGAAGATTCGATGCGTGGCAGGGCGGGAAAATTCCCAACAAAAAAGCGAATTTCAAAAAATTCGCTTTACATCTGTCATTACAGACAGCGCAAGAATTTGCCCGGTTCGCGTAATTTGCGTTTTGCTTTTTTGCTCGGCCTGCGCATGAGCCAGCCTTCCGAATCCTCTGATTGGTTTCGAAAGGCTTGCCGTTACGCCGTCTCGACCAACCCCATCAATTGCAGCATCTCTTCATTTGTGGAACACTTGAAGAACTCAAGTCCGCGGCGTTTGGCTTCTTCCGCCTCGAACTCCACCAGCCGCTTGATGTCGTCTTTGTTGATGACGGGTTTGGGAAGTCCGCGAACTTTCGCATCCACGGCGTCGGCATCTGTGCCGTTGGGTTGTTTGGTTTGCAGGAATTGCAAGACCGCCTGCGCCGCGTGCGTGCCGTCTCGGCGGGCATAGCCGACCAGTCCGTTGCTGGCTTTGCGCGCCCATCCACCGATGAACACGCCTTCAACGGGGGTCTCGAACGAAACGCCGCCAATCGGGAAGCGCGGCTCACGCTGTTGGACAAACTCATTTTTCGAAGTCTGCAAGCCAAGTGACTCGTCGATGGTGTCGCCGATGGCAAAGATGACCGTATCCACGTCGAGCGTTGTTTTGACTCCCGTGCCTTTCGCGCCAAACTGTCCATCGCGGTTGACGAGGATATTTGACTCTACTTCCAGTTTGACCAGCGAACCGTTCTCGCCGATCATGCGGGTGGGGGAGGCGAGGAAGTGGAAGCGGACTCTGCCTTCGGCGATTTTTGGATCCGCTTTGGGCTGGGATTCCAATATTTTCTTGCGACCCGCTTCGGGGTCCTGTCCAGCCGCTTGCAGGAGGGGAGTCACCCGCTTCATTTCTTCCTCGAAGGAATCCATATCCAGGTTGGCGATGATGTGCTTCATCTCGTCTTTGGTGAAGTTCACCTCGGCGGGTCCGCGGCGGTTGACGACGATCACTTCATCCACATTTCTCTTTTGGATGAGATGACGCGCCACATCCACCATCACGTTGCCCGCGCCGATGATGGCGCAGCGCCTGCCGATGCGGAATTTTTTCTGGCTGAAGGGCGGCAGGCTGTTGTAGCCGTAGACCACATCCTTGGCATGATACACGCCATCGAGTTCCTCGCCTTCCAAGCCGAGCCACTTCGTGCCCTGCGCTCCAGCCGTAACGATGACCGCGTCGAAGCCCATGCCTTGCAATTCCTCGAAGGTGAAGTCGCCGTTGTTGGCGATGACCACATTTCCGTAATAATCCAGTTTGGGGTTTTCCATCGTCCCACGGAATTGCTGGCGAAGCATCTCCTTCATGTTGTGCTTGTCGGGATAAATTCCATATTCCACCAAGCCGCCCGGTTTAATGTCGCGGTTGAACACCGCTACCCGCACCCCTTGATTTGTTAATTCTTTCGCGGCGAAAAGTCCCGCCGGCCCCGCCCCGATCACGGCAACATAATACGTTGCTTCCATTTCCTGCGCCTCCGTAAATCAAATTGGATAATTTCTGTAATAATTATATTTTCAAATCTAAAAAATACAAGCCACACGTCTGGAACTCTAATGATTTTTTTATAATGCGCATTCCTTCACAAGGCGCGAGGCACGCGTCAAATTCTGAAGACGTGGAACTCCATGATGGAAAATAAACCGCGCATTCTGTGCTAATATTGAAGTACTGGCTCGTGTGTAGACTTTGTGCGGCAAGTCAAACCCTTTAATGCGAATAGCGCGAATGCGGCAAATTTCGCGAAAAAATTTGCAGTGGGCAAACTGTTTTATTGTCTGCTCAACCCCGCCGCGTTTAATCAGGATAACCAGCCGGTGCGCCCGTAACTTCTGCATCCACGACTCTTCGGAGTCCAACGACTCCCGTCGTTGGGTGTTATTAAAAAGTCAAAAGTTGGGAGACTTTTGACTCCAGACTTACAACGAGACTTTGGAGGCGAATGGAAGAAAAGGTCACGCAAGTCAAACTCAAGAATGGAATGAAAGTACTTCTCAAGGAAGTACATACCGCGCCAATCATCTCTTCGTGGTTGTGGTACCGCGTCGGTTCGCGCGATGAGCCAACGGGCAAGACCGGCATCTCCCACTGGACGGAACACATGCTTTTCAAGGGGACGAAGAAATTCCCCGCGAAGATTTTGGACAAGTCCATCTCCCGCGATGGCGGACGCTGGAACGCCGCCACCTCCCGCGACGCCACCCACTACTACGAGACCATGCCCGCCGGTAAATTTGACCTTGCCCTGCAACTCGAATCCGACCGCATGAAGAACAGCGCTTTCAACGCCAAGGATGTGGCGTCTGAGCGGACGGTCATCATCTCGGAGCGCGAGGGGAGTGAAAACGAGCCGCTCTTCCAACTCTCCGAAGCCGTCCAGCAGACCGCCTTCCGTGTGCATCCCTATCATCACGAAGTCATCGGTGACAAGGCAGATTTGCAGACCATCACCCGCGATGACCTCTACGAACATTACCGCCGTTACTACGTCCCGAACAACGCGGTCTTGAGTGTGGCTGGCGACTTTGACACAAAGCCAATGGTGAGCCGCATCCGCGAGTTGTTCGAGCCGATTCCCAAAGGCGCGGTCCCGCTGCGGCTGGCGCGTCCCGAACCGGAGCAAAAGGGCGAAGCGCGGTTCACCATCGAAGGCAGCGGCGAGACCACCTTCATTCAAGCGGCATATCGCTATCCCAACGCCACCCACGCCGACTTCTTCCCGCTCCAGGTTTTCGACAGCATCCTCGGCGGCATGAGCGGACTTTCCACCAAAACCTCCCGCCTCTACCGCGCCCTCGTGGACAAAGAGTTTGCCATCGAAGTCTCAGGTTGGGCAGAGCCGACGGTTGACCCGCACCTCTATCGCATCACGCTCATCAAGCATCCCCGCCGCAAGAACGAGGAAGTCATCGCGGCAATGGACGCGGAGATTCGAAAACTGCAAGACGCCCCGCCCCCCGCAGACGAACTTAAACGCGCGGTCAAGCAGGCGCGGGCGGTCTTTGTCTACGGCAACGAGAGCATCACCAGCCAGGCGTTTTGGATGGGCTACGCCGAAATGTTTGCATCCTACGAGTGGTACACAACCTATCTCGATAGCCTTGCCAAAATCACGCCGCAGGATGTTCAGCGGGTGGCGCGGCAATACTTCCAGCCGTCGAGTCGCGTGATCGGGATTTACCAACCCAAAGGGAGTTGACATGACCAAACATCATCGCACACCATCCCTGCCCGGTCCCGAAGATATTTTCCGCGCCACGTTGTCGAACGGCATCACGCTGCTGGCGCGGTCAAGTTTCGTCAGCCCGTCCATCAGCATGGGCGGATACCTGCCCTCCGGCGCGATTTTCGAAAGCGACGAAAAACTCGGCCTTGCAGACTTTGTCTCCTCCTGCCTCATGCGGGGGACTCAGACCCGAAGTTTTGATTCCATCTACAACGAACTCGAATCCGTCGGCGCGAGTCTGGGCTTCGATTCCAACGTCCACAACCTGAATTTTGGCGGGCGCTCCCTAATCGAAGACTTCCCGCTTCTGTTGACCTTGTTCTCCGAGTCTCTGCGAACACCGACCTTCCCCAAAAAGGAAATCGAAACCCTGCGGACTCACATGCTCACCTCGCTTGCCCTCCGCGAACAAAGCACCTCAGAGATGGCGGCAATGGCGTTCGACCGCATGTTGTTTGCAGATCATCCCTACAGCCGCCCGACCGATGGGAATGTTGAGACCGTCCAGTCCATCACGCGCCGCGACATGCTCGATTTCCACCGCCGCCACTTCGGACCGAAGGGCATGGTCATTGCCGTCGTTGGCGCCATCGAACCGCAGCAGGCGGCTGAGGCGTTGGAAAAAGTCCTCGGGGGCTGGCAGGTTCCGGGGCAGATTCCGCCGCCGCCGCTGCCGAATCCCAAACCGATTGGGAAGTCGGTCAGGCATCATCACGCCATCCCCGAAAAATTCCAATCCGACCTCGTGGTTGGGGTGTTGGGCCCCAGCCGCAAAGCCCCCGAATATTTCTCCGCCTCGCTCGGCAATTCCATCCTCGGACAATTCGGCATGATGGGGCGCATCGGCGACGTGGTGCGCGAAAAGTCCGGGCTGGCGTATTACGCCTCATCAAGCCTGAACGCTGGCGTCGGGCCGGGCAGTTGGGAGGTGAGCGCGGGCGTCAATCCGCAAAACCTCAAAAAGGCAATTGACCTGATACAGAAGGAGTTGCGCCGTTTCATCAAGAACGGCGTGACCAAAGAAGAATTGGCAGACAACCAGGCAAATTACATCGGACGCCTGCCGCTGTCTCTCGAATCGAACAGCGGGGTGGCGGGCGCGCTGCTCAACATCGAACGCTTCGGGCTGGGTCTGGATTATTACCAGCGCTACGAAACAACCGTCCGCAAAGTGACTCGCGCCGACGTGCTGGAAACCGCCCGCAAATACATCGATCCTGAACGGTTGGTCATCTCTACCTCGGGACCGTGAGATTGGTAATTGGTGGTTGGTAAATGAATCTGAGAACCGGCGTTGATTTGGTGGAAGTCTCCCGCATCCGTGAAGCAGTCGAGCGTCACGGCGAGCGTTTCCGCGCGCGAATTTTCACCGAGACCGAACAACGCGACTGCAACGGCAGGTTTACCTCGCTGGCGGCGCGGTTTGCCGCCAAGGAGGCTGTGTCCAAGGCATTGGGATGCGGCATCGGCAAAGTCGGCTGGCTCGAAATCGAAATCATCAGCGACGAAAATCGCGCCCCGCATTTGCTCCTGCACGGCGAAGCGCAAAAACTCGCACAGGAATTGGGGCTGTCGAACTGGTCTGTGAGTCTGAGTCACACCGAAAGCCACGCGATTGCCTTTGTGGCGGCAATTTCAAATCCGTCTTGAGCGAAGTCGTCCTGAGCAAAGTCGAAGGACGTTTATATTCCGGGCGCTTCGACTGCGCTCAACGCGAATTAAAAGCACATCCCGCAGCCGGTATCTGCGGGATGTTGGTAAAGACCGTTTGGAACACGGCGAATGGCGAAGGATCAAATCCCACCGCATTTCATTTCTGGTCTTCGACTCCAATCCAAAGGTGTCCCGGCATGACGGGACGGTAGGGGCGGATGGTTAGTTTTCCCAATTCGATTTGTTTCTTACCGTTATCCAACATGCTCGGATGTACGAGGCAGATGTCGGGGACGCGCCCGAATTTCTTGCTGTAATAATCCATTGCCTTCTGAATTTTAACGCTCAACGTGGTGCGGGGGTCGTTGTCGAACCATAACATTCCGGTGTGCATGATTTTGCCTTTCTCTAGTCAATCGCGGGAGCCCAAAAATTCAGCCACCCGTTTCCTTCGCGCATGGCAAATTGAGATTCCGCAAGGTTGCCCAATGCCATCTCTGTGCCGCCGCAGACAAAGCGCGAAACCTCTTCATCTTCGATGTAACCGAAGAGCCGCGTGCGGAAGAATTCCAGCCAGGCTTCCATGCTTCGGGCGCGGCTGGATTCGAGCGCGACGATGGGCCAGACGCGGCGATTGGGCCCTCGCAACAGAAGCCAGCGCAGGTTTTGCTCCGCCTCCCGCCCGAGTTGGGTCACTGCTTCGAGGTCGTCGATCAACAACAGGATGGCTTGCGTATTATCGCGGTTGTTGTGCGCCCAGTTCACGAGGGATTGCA
>CAILWD010000279.1 GCA_903837815.1 uncultured Chloroflexota bacterium
CGTCTCATCCGGGATTCTTTTTCTGACCGCGCTCTGGAAGCGTTCCTTCCGCGATTTTCTTTTCTACCTTGCGGGATTGCTCCTGCCCCTGATTTTGCTCTTCCACTTCAAGACTCAGGTTGCCCCTTCGAGCGAATTCGCGGGCGGCGGGCTGGCTGCTCTCCTCCAAAAATTGACCGACCCGACGCGGAATCAACTGGTCTTCGGCGCAATGTGGGGCTTCCTCCTGCACGGCGGAGGCTGGTATCGGATCGGTGTTTTCCCAGTTCTGGTTGCGTACCTCGTCCTTTTCAAGACCCGCCCGTTTGCTTTTCCAGCGGCGGTCTTCGCCAGCCTTGCCATACTCAGCGCGCAACTTATCGGGTATTATCTCTTCTACCTGATCTCTCCCTACGATTTGACCTGGCACATCGGTTATTCGCTCAACCGACTCTTTGTCCACATTTACCCCGCGACTGTTTTTGTGATTCTGGCAGCGAGTCAAACCCCCGAAAGCGTTTTAGTGAAAAGACCCTAAAGGTTTTCGCGAAGCGAACCTTTGGGTCTCTCAAGAAATATACAGGTGACCCCATGCTTCTCACCATCGACATCGGCAATACCAACCTGACCCTCGGACTCTACGACGGCGAACAACTTGGCGCGCACTGGCGTCTCGCCACCGACCACAACCGCATGCCCGACGAGTACGGCTTGCAGTTTTTGGGTCTGCTCCAAAACGCGGGCAAGACCCTCGGCGACATTCACGGCATTGCGCTGGCATCTGTCGTCCCGCCCCTGACCGGACGGGTGGCGCAAGCCTGCAACGAATATCTCAAACAGACTCCGCTGGTGGTGGACACCGGCGTGAAGACGGGAATCAAAATCCGCTACGAAGACCCCAAAGCCGTCGGCGCCGACCGTGTGTGTGACGCTGTCGCCGTGCTGAAAAAATACGGCGGTCCCGCCTGCGTGGTGGATTTCGGAACTGCGACCACCTTCAACGCCGTTACCAAAGAGGGCGAATATTTGGGCGGTGCGATCACCGCCGGGGTGAATCTCGCCGCCGAAAGTTTATACACCCGCGCCGCCAAACTTCCGCGCATTGACTTGCAGCGTCCGCCGTCAGTCATCGGGCGCAACACCATCCACGCCATGCAGTCGGGATTGCTCTTCGGCTACGTCAGCATGGTCGAAGGCATGGTGGCAAGGTTCAGGGCGGAGTTGGGAAATGGGATGAAGGTCATCGCCACAGGCGGCATGGCGGAAGTCATCGCAAAGGAAACCCAGGTCGTGGATTTCATCGTCCCCTGGCTCACACTCGACGGGCTGCGGATTATCTGGGAGCTCAACCGCTAAACGCGCAGAGCGTAGTCGAAGCGCAATCGTTTCAAAAGGAATTGAATGAAAAAAGTTGCCATCTTGTTTTTAGGGCTGTCTATTTTATTGTCTGGGTGCGGCGCGGGGATATTTGCCGATCCCACTTCAACGGCGACGGTCACGGTCACATCCTCCCCAACCGCCACCGCTACGATTACGCCGACCTCGACCATCACCCCGACGTTTACCGCGTCGCCAAGCCCCACCCCCACCTGGGTACATCAGGGACCCGAGAGCGTGCTGGTTCCCATCATCCTCTATCACCGCATTGCCATCTCACCGACGGATGGGGTGAATTACAAAAGCCCGTATTACGTCAAGCCTGAGTTGTTCGAAGAGGAAATGAAACTACTCCACAACTGGGGCTACCAGACCATCACCACCGAGATGTTAATCAACGCAATCAAGGACGGCGCCGACCTGCCACCGCGCCCC
>CAILWD010000280.1 GCA_903837815.1 uncultured Chloroflexota bacterium
CAGCAGGTCTTTCCAGTAGAAAGCAAAGAGCGAAACCAGCGTGCCAAGTTGGACGATGACGAGAAACGAGAACATCGCGTCATCGGCGGGGATGCCAAAAATCCGCTGGGCAATGAGCAGGTGGGCGGTGGACGAAACGGGGATGAATTCGGTCAAGCCCTGGATGATGCCGAGGAGGAGAGCGTGGAGGAGGGTCATGAAATTCCTTTGAGTATGGGTAATGTGATGGTTAATGGAACATGGTTAATGGTGGAAGGTTAATGGCTGGGTGGTTCTTCGGTTGGGTCGTCGAAAATATAGGGTTCAGGTTCTTCACGGATGGTGTAAGCGGACGGAACTTCTTTTTCCCCTTGTTTGGAACGTTTGAGATAGGCAATATAGTTGTTGAGTTGTTTCCCGATGGACTCTGCTTGAACGGTCATACGCTTGTAGATTTCATCTGGCAAATAGCCCAATTCATTGGCAAACGCCATATGGCTTTGAATTTCGGTTAATGAACCGCGGGCGATATAGCAAAACCGCACATTATCCAGGTAATGAAAACGCCCGTGGCCCTCGGCGATATTCGCGGGGATGCTCTGTGCGGCGCGTTTTAGTTGTGACGTCAGGTTCCATTTTTCATCGGCTGGTAAGTGCGGCACAACTTCCTTGTAAACCACCACTGCAAAATCCTTCGCCCTGACCCATACATCCAGTTTATCCAAATTCATTACCGTCATCACTAACCTCCATTAACCATGATCCATTAAGCATGTCTCAACCTTTTCGCGTTATTCGACCATTGAGCCAGCAACTCAGGCGCGTGAGACTCGAATGTCCCTTCGGCAATGTAAACCCGAATTTTCTCCATGAGCCGAATCAAGGCGCGAAGGTTGTGGATCGAGATCAACGTCCCCGCCAGCAGTTCCTTCGCAACGATGAGATGACGGATGTAGGCGCGGGTGAAGGTCTGGCAGGCGTAGCAATCGCAGGTCTCGTCAATCGGACGCTGGTCGCGGGCAAAGGTCGCGTTCATCAAGTTCAGGCGTCCCTCGGGAGCAAAGGCGGAATGATGACGCGCCAAACGAGTTGGCAGGACGCAGTCGAAAATGTCCACGCCGCGCAAGACACCGTTGATCAAATCTTCGGGCGTGCCAACTCCCATCAGGTAGCGTGGTTTGTTTTCGGGTAGCAGCGGCGTGACCACGTCCAGCATGTCATACATTTCTTTTTTCGTCTCACCCACCGAAAGTCCGCCGATGGCAATGCCGGGCGTGTCGAGCGAGGCAATGAACTTCGCCGACTCCGCCCGCAGGTCTGGACTAACCCCGCCTTGCACGATGCCGAACAAAGCCTGGTCGGGGCGGGACTTGGCGGCAAGCGAACGCTCCGCCCAACGGTGAGTCCGCTGCATGGCGATTTTGGTGTAGGCGACGTCGTTCGGGTCGGAACACTCGTCAAATGCCATGATAATGTCCGCGCCGAGATTCTCCTGAATCGAAATCGACTTTTCGGGGGTGAAGCGGTGCGTCGAACCGTCGATGTGACTTTTGAAGGTCACGCCGTCATGGTCGATTTTGCGTGTGTTGGAAAGCGAGAATACCTGAAATCCGCCCGAGTCGGTCAGCATGGGATTATGCCACTGCATGAACTTGTGCAACCCGCCCATGTCGCGGACGAGTTCGTCACCGGGGCGCAGGTAAAGATGATAGGTGTTGCTCAAGACCAGCGAGGCATTGATGCTTTTGAGATGCTCAGGTGTCAACGTTTTGACTGTGGCTTGAGTCCCGACGGGCGCGAAGACGGGTGTGATTAAGTCACCGTGCGGCGTGGAAAAAACCCCCGCGCGGGCGCGGTTATTTTTGGAGGTAATTTGGAAGTTAAACATCGAACGGAATTGTAAACGAAAACGCGGAGATTTTCGCAAAGCGAATCTCCGCGTTTAAAAAACCAAGCGATGGTCATCTAATCATCGTCGTCGTCATCACCATCATCATCATCGCCACCGCCTTCGCCGTCTTCAAAGCCGTTTTCGTGGCAGGCGACACAACTGGATTGATACACCGTGGATGGATGACACTGCCGGCAAGTCGCTCCGCCGTGGTTAATGCCGCTGCCTTCTTCGTCTGCTCGCGGTTCGGGGTGTCGCAAATTGAAGGTTGCCTTGAACCAGCGCGACGTGTTGTGGCACGAAGCGCAGTCTGTGCTGAAGGCTCCCGCATGGAAGTTGGGGTCGGCGTGACATGAAATGCAAGAGGAAGCCAAGCCGTTGAACTGTCCGCCCGTATGGCACTTCTCGCAAGCCGTGTTTACGTGCGTCCCCGTCAGCGGGAAGTTGGACAGGTTGTGGTCGAAGGTGGCATCCTCCCAATCGTTGGGGGTGTGACAGGCGCCGCAGTCTGTGCCGTATGCGCCGTTATGTTCATCATCCTGCCGGTGACAGGAATAGCAGTCGGTGGGCGTGCCTTTGAAAACGTTGCCCGTGTGACATTGTTCGCATCTTGCTTCGACATGTTTGCCTTCGAGTTTGAAAACCGAAAGGTTGTGGTCGAACTTCGCGGGCTGCCAGCCTTCGGGGCTGTGACAGGCGGAGCAGTCCTGTCCGAAGCGTCCGTCGTGTTCGTCGTCCTTTTGATGGCAGGAATAGCAATCGGTGGGTGTGCCTTTGAAAACGTTGCTCGTGTGACATTGTTCACATCTTGCTTCGGCGTGTTCGCCTTCGAGTTTGAAAACCGAAAGGTTGTGGTCGAATTTCGCGGGCTGCCAGCCTTCGGGGCTGTGACAGGCGCCGCAGTCTGTGCCGTATGCGCCGTTGTGTTCGTCATCCTTTTGATGGCAGGAATAGCAGTCGGTGGGCGTGCCTTTGAAAACGTTGTCCACATGGCATTGTTCGCATTTTGCTTCGGCGTGTTCGCCTTCGAGTTTGAAAGCCGCGAGGTTGTGATCGAACTTTGCGGGCTGCCAGCCTTCGGGGCTGTGACAGGCGGAGCAATTTTGCCCGAAGCGTCCGTCGTGTTCGTCGTCTCGCTGGTGACACGAGAAACAATCCTGCGGCGCAGACTGCAAATCTGCAACGGTGCGCGCATCGAGGTGACATTTTGTGCAAGCCGCTTCGGCATGTTTTCCATTCAATCGAAATGGGAACGCGGCGTGGTTGAAGTTGTCGCCGAACCTGTCCACGCCATCATGACAGGCAAGGCAGTCGTTTCCAAATGAAAGGACATGCGTCTGGGTGAAGACAATATCCATCTGACGGTGGCAACTGTCACAGGTGTCTTGGGAGAAGTTTTTTATATCCTCGTGATGACAATCCTTGCAGTCAAACGCGGTACGCGCCGCCGTCAACTGGTGCGCTTTCAACGAGAATCCCAGTGTCTCATGCGGGAAGGTGTTTTCCCCCATCTCGGTCAGCGCGGCGGTTTTGCCGCGATGCTCCGGGTGGCAATCATAACAGGCAAGCGGACCGGAACTTTTTTGTTGGATCGCGCCGTGTAATTTCGCCACATCTTTCATCTGTTCGGCAATATCGGTGTGACAAGCCGCGCAACGATCTGCCATTGTTTGAGCGCCCAGCGGAAAAACATGGCAAGCCGAGCATTTCTGAATCTGCGCGTGCGAAGTCACACCGCCGTAATTATCTCCCTGTTGAGCATTTAATGCGCCCGCTGAAAACATCTGTCCGCCGCTGAAAAGGGCAAAACCCAGAATTGCACAGGAGGTGACGAAAACGGAAATGATCCCCGTAATTGTGAGACATCCGAGACGATTGGTTTGCATGGCTTCACCTATTTGAGGAACGTGGCGTAATACAACGCGCCGCCCATGTGGACGAAGGCGGTCACAAACAAGACCATGCCAATTGGGATATGAACCGCGTGCCAAAGAGACATCAATTGCCGTGCCTGTCTCAATGCGGATTCTGACAGCGTTCCTTCGATTTCCAGCCCGTCGAGGGTGCGCGGGATGCGGGTGAAAATGTAGCGCCCGATGAATCCGCTGATGACGATGATGACCGTGAAGAGAGTGGTCACACCCGCAATGCCGTTGAATTTCCATGAAGTGTGGAGCAATACCATGTATGGGCCGACCAGTCCTGTGAAGATGTGAAACTGAAGCCACGCAGACATCCTGCCCCATCTGGCGCTGCGAGTCCGCTTGCGCAGGCTGTAGAGGGTTTCGGTCATCAACATCAGGAGGAAGCCGAAGATGCCAAGCAGGTGACCGAACAACTCACCTGCCGCGGGGATTTTCCGTGTGAACACAACCACCGCACCGTACATACCTGTAATCAAAATCCCCGCCAAAACCGCCAGCCAGAGTTCTTTTCCGCCACG
>CAILWD010000281.1 GCA_903837815.1 uncultured Chloroflexota bacterium
CCCCCTGACTTGATCCCGCTGCGAAGGAGAGAATCAACGCTGGAAGCAGGGCATACCAGCCGAGCGCCCGCAGAATGGCAATGATGCGCCAGGTCAAAGTGGTGGGAGCGACCAACGCGGCGGGCAGGACCGGTTGAAAAACGCCATAGACCATCACAAAGGGCAAACGCAGCCAGTACGGCATTTCGTCGAAGAGTTTTTGCACCCAGCCCGACCCCTCCTCGATCTTGAAAATGTTCCACTTGAACGACTCGCGGATGAAGTTGTTGATGACGGCAATCGGCGTGTTCCCTCCCAAATTCCCGTTGCGGTCGAGCGCGGCAGACAAGGCGAACAAGCCAATCACAAAAACGGCAAGAGCAATCGCAACCACCCACCATGAAACCTTTCCGCGTTCGCTGGCAAAATACAGCCACCCCCCAAGAATGACAAGCGTCACCAGCGCAACCACTGGGGAGACCAGCAGCATTCCCACGATGCCCGCCGCAAGCCACAGAATCGCATGGCGGCGTTGATCGAGCCAGCCGACAAATCCCCACAGGGCAAAGGCGCTGAACACCATCAGGTAGGGTTCGCGCATGGCGGAACCTCCCACCAGAATGCTTTCGGGATAAAGGGCATAGATCCAGCCCGAAGCCGCCGCGACCTTTTCCCCCCATTGACTGGTCGCAGACTTCCACAGGAAAGGCAAACCGAGGGCAGCCATGAATGCGGAGACAAGGACCAGCATCAAAGGTCGGTGGGCATCAGGCGAAAGATAACGGTAGATAAACGCGCTGATAGTCAGCAGTCCACCGTACTGGTCATAGGCATAACTCCGGTTGAAACCGCCAATCAGCCTGTTCGATGCGGCAAGTTCCCAAGCCTGGTCGTCGCGACGATGGGCATCGGTATAGACGTAGCCCGCCCTGTCGTCTTCGTCGGCATGACCGTCGAGCGGCAGAACAAGATAGGTGGCGACCCCGCCGCCGAACCGGAGCGCAAACGCCAGAGCCACCATCCAAGCCAGGGCTTTTCCGCCGCCAGCCCAGCGGGTAAAGAAAGCCAGCAGGAAAATGCAAAGCAGAAAAAGCAGGGAAAAACCAAGCCAGCCGGCCAGCCAGTCACCGGCTTGCAGGGAGGATAAAACCGCCCCCATCGCAAGCGAGAGAGGCAGTATCCAAAAAAAATCTCGTTGATTTGGAATCTTCATATCCCCACTTTTACCACGAAGTCAGCGGGAACGCGGGACAAATTCCACGTGCAGTTTGTTTATCGTCACGGGAGGAATATCAAAATCCCACTTGACAAGTCTGAATTCATTGTGATATAACCGCGCGAAATTAAATACTCGCTCTTATCCAGAGAGGCGGAGGGACCGACCCTGCGAAGCCTCGGCAACCAAACCAAAAGTTCAGGTGCCAAATTCGGCAAATAAGAATGGCAATGTCATTCATATCTGGAAGATGAGAGGATGGTGTAGACGTATACCTCTTCTTGTACTTTCAGAAGAGGTATTTTTTTCCCCTGACGGGGATAACATAATATCTCTTCTGAAGGGCGGGTAAACATTATTCAAGAGGAGCACACTCAAATGTCCGCAATCAAAGATCGCAAGTTAGGTTTCGCCACCCGCCAGTTACACGCGGGATATTCCCCCGAACCCACCACGGGGAGCCGCGCCGTGCCGTTGTATCAAACATCGAGCTATCAATTCAAAAGCACGGAACATGCCGCAAATTTGTTCGCGCTTAAAGAGTTGGGGAACATCTACACCCGTCTGATGAACCCGACCACCGATGTGCTCGAACAGCGCATCGCTTCGCTCGAAGGCGGGGTGGCGGCGCTGGCGGCGAGTTCGGGGCACGCCGCGCAGGCACAGGCGATTTTCACACTCTGCAACGCAGGCGACCATATCGTCACATCCTCCCGCTTGTACGGCGGAACCTATAGCCAGTTCAAGTACACCCTGCCCAAGTTGGGGATTCAGGTCACGTTCGTCGACCCGTCTGACCCGAAGAATTTCGAGGCTGCGATTCAGCCCAATACCAAGATCCTCTACGGCGAAACATTGGGCAACCCCGACATCTCCGTCTTCCCGTTC
>CAILWD010000282.1 GCA_903837815.1 uncultured Chloroflexota bacterium
CGAGGCTGTATAAAGTGAGGTAGGTTTTCTGGCGGTGGGTAAAGAGGCGGACTTTATCTTCATATCCCAACCTGCTGAAATGCTGAATCGCGTCCTGGATGGGGACCTGCCTGCGCTCGAAGGCGTGATCTTCTACGACCAGTTTTTTCATGTAGTCTTTGAGCGCGTTGAGTTCGTCGCGTGTGAGTTCGCCGCGCTCCATTACCTGGCAGTAAAATCCGCCTGAAGAGACGGAATGGTCGATGGTGAGTTTGGCTTTGGGGAACATGTCGGCAAAGGCAACCTCGAGCAGGAATATGAGCGAGCGGCGATAGATGCGCGCGCCGTCGGCGGTATCCATGGTGACGGGCTGGCAGAGGGACTCGATGTTGACGGGATAGGTTAACTCGTGGATTTCGTTGTTGATGATTGCCGCCACAATGGGTGCGTCGAAATCGTCACGCGCCTGCGCGAGAAAGTCCCCCACCCGGGTCCCGCGTGGACCAGAAAGCACGCGTTCGTCGGGAAGGTGGAGTTCGATCAGGTCATTGGGTTTGACGAATTGAATGGGCATAGTCTCTTCCTGCCGAAAGTCAAAGGTCGCAGGTCAACTCGATTGTTGGCTTTTGATCCGCGACAATAATTTCTGCGGCAGCCCGGCATACTCATCCAGTGGGATTTCGCCGCGCGTCAATTCCATAAGAATGGTTGAGAGTGTTTCGTTAATGGGGGTTGAGACGCCAAGTTTCCGTCCTTCACGCGCCACCACCCCATGAAGGTACTCGACTTCGCTTTTTCCACGTTTGGAGTACAAGTCAATGTGAAAGGATGGCATCTTTGCGCCCCTGCCACTGCCGGCAAGGCGGGAAAGGAAAGGTTTAGAAATCCAGATGGGTAATTGAGCGGCAAGCGCCAGCGCTTTGACGGGCACGCCCGGCAGGTTGTATACTTCAAGACCTTGAGCCTTCATTACCGCCAGGCATTCGGCTATCATGTCAATTTCGAGCTTGTATAGTTTTTTGTCGGCGAAAATCTCCGCGGCGGTCATGTTCAGAATTGCAGAGGTCGGGTTTGCGACTAGGTTGGTCAGCATCTTCGACCATTTCATGCTATGCGGATCGGAATACAGGCGACAATTAAGGTTTGCGTCGTTGAACGCCCTGACAAGCCTTTCTGAAAGCGCATGTCCAGCGGCAATGCCTGTGCCGCGCAACTTGTCCAGTACGATTTCTCCTGCCTTGCGACGGCTAATTGCCGAAGTCACGGTGCCGTAAATAACCTTCTCCTTCCCAAGCGTACGCGCAATCGTTTGCTCGTTTTCAACGCCATTCGAGAGGCACAGAATCGGAGGCAATTTATCGGCAATTAATCTCATTCTCTCGACAGCGGCGGCGGTATCGAACGATTTCAATGCAAAAATCGCAACGTCGAATGGGCCAAATTTCAGGGCTTCTTCCAATGACGGTTCGCTCTCAAAAGATCGCGGCTCGATTACGAATGTATCCTGGGTATTTCTGCTTTCGTCGATCGTCAGGTCAAGCCTTAAACCGTGCTGGCGTAATTCGTCCACCACCTTTGATTGTTCAACAAAAACAACCTGGTGCCCCGCAAGGATAAGGGAGCCTCCAAAATATGTCC
>CAILWD010000283.1 GCA_903837815.1 uncultured Chloroflexota bacterium
CCTGCAAAGCCACTCGCGCAGATTCAAGATTGGCACGCGCCAGCGCGATATCCGATTCGTCGATGTAGCGCAGTCCCATAAAATAATCCAGTTTGGATTGCGCCAAATCCTTTTCGGCTTGCGTGGCTTCGGGCTTTTCAAGTTGTCCCTGCCAGTACCAGGCGTCGGAGCCGATGAGATAAATCACATCATTTTGAGCGGTCACCAGCGCGTCCTGCGCGGCGACGAGCGCCAGTTTGGCTTGGGCAACGCCCTCGGCTGTGAACAAGGCTTGGAAATCTGCTTCGGCTTGAATGTTCTCTTCGAGCCGCGCCAATACCTGTTGACTTTGGACATTGTCGCCGACGGCGGCGTTCAATTCCGTGACCACGCCCGACGAGCGGAAGGCAAGGTCAACTTGCGCGGCAGGCAGAACCGTTCCCGCTCCGCTGGCAGTGACGACCAAATCTCCCGTGCGGACTTTGGCGGTCTGCAAGGCGGGGGCAGCGACTTCATCTGCGGCGGGCTGGGTGAAGTAGAAAATTGAGGCAGCAATAGCCACTACCACGACGAGCGCGGCGATGATGGCAGTGCGGGAAAATTTTGGTTTTTGCATGGGAAACTCCTAGGTTGATGATTGCCCCAAATTTAATGGTTTGACATAAAGATACCTTCACGTCATTATGAAGAATATGTAAAGAAAAAACTCCGAGCCATGACGGTTCGGAGTTTTGGAAAATTGATATTTGAGAAAAGTTTACTTCCCAGGCGGATTCTTTTTCGGCAGGTTTTTGAGCGACTCAAATCCCATGAAAATCAGCGTGAACGAGACCGACAACGCACCGAAGATGAGCAGGAGGATTCTCCAGTCGAAGGTCTGCCACCAGGCGGTGGTTGTTTGACCCTGACCTTGTCCCTGCCCCTGACCTTGCCCCGCGCCTTGTCCTTGTCCTGTCGTGGTGGTCGCGGCGGATTGACCCTGACCTGTGGTAGTGGTCGTGGATGTGTTGTTTCGCAGCCAGGGTGGACCACCTCCGCCGCCTCGGGTTGGAGTTGCCACTTCGGGTGCGGTCGCTTCCCACTGGCGGATGAAGCCGACGATGGCTTGAATCTCCGCTTCGGTCATGCGGTCGCCCCAGGCGGGCATGGCGGTTCCAGGCACGCCATTGGTGACAATCTGCTGAATGGCGACATCGCTGGTGTCGGTCAGGAAGCCCTTGACGTTGAGCGCGGGGGCGCGTTGCGTTCCCTGTCCTTCGGGTCCGTGACAGCGCGAGCAGTTTTGTGAAAAGAGTTGTCCACCCAGCGCGATGCTTTCCTCGGTGGTTGGGATCGGCACATCGGGCGCGGGCAGAATGCCAGCGGGCACTTCATCCCAACGCGTGACGAGGGTCACGAGCACGGAGATTTCTTCGGGGGTGAGGGCGTTGCTCCAGCCAGCCATGAGCGTGCCAGCGCTGCCGAGGGTCACGGTGCGATTCAGTTCTTCGGCGGTTTTCTCGCGCACGAGCGGATCGTTCAACGCGGGGGCGATCCCGGTACCGAGTCCGTCCGCGCCGTGGCAGGCAACGCAGTTCGTGGCGAAGAGCGTGACTGCGGTTTGCAGAGTCGCGCCGTCGGGTAGATTCGCCAACTCGGCGAACAAAGCAGGATCGGGTTCGGTGGTGAATGGGACGAGCGGGGCAAGCCCGAGGTTGACGACTCGGTCCTGGGTCGCGTTCCAATCCCCAGATTGAATCAAATTCACCAGTTCGGAAATTTGGTAATCGCTGAGCGGTCCGCCGTCTTCCTTGCTCCAGGCAGGCATGGCAGTGTTGAAGCGTCCGCGCTCGATGGTTTTGGCAAGGTCTTCGTAGGGCATGGTTTGCAGGGCGGGATTGTTCAGCGCGGGGTTTGCGCCGATGCCTTCGCCCGCCAAGCCGTGACAGACCGAGCAGTTTTCGGCATAGAGCGTCATCGCGTCGTCGAGTTGGGTGTGCAGGATGTCGGTTTGCGCGGTGACGATGCGCGTGGGTTCGTTGAGCATGTAAAAGGCAAGCCCAAAGACGATGAGTTGGGTGGCGAGTAAACCTGCCAGCATTTCAAAAAGTCGGATGCGGTTTTGGGTTGGGTTCATGTTGTTTCCTCTCGTCATTGCGAGGGCGCTAGCCCGAAGCAATCTCCTACACAATTATGAGATTGCTTCGTCGCTGTCGCTCCTCGCAATGACGGTGTCATTAGGGGTACACCACCTGCGCGGTTTCGAAGGATTGACGCTGCATGAGGTTGCCCGTGTCCACGTTGACTTGACCATCGGCGATGCTGACGGCGAACAAATCGAGCGGGCGTGGGGCGGGCGGATTCTCCACCGTGCCTTGCTGGTCGAACTGTGAGTTGTGGCAGGGACAGATAAATTTCTGTGCGGTGGCGTCCCAGGGGACGGTGCAGCCGAGGTGTGTGCAGCGATGATAGACGGCAAGAAATCCGCCGTCGCCGAGGCGCACGATGTAGAAGCGTCCGTTGGAAATGTGTGTAACCGAGTTGGGTGGGAAATCGTCAACAAGCCCAGCGTTGATGACCGAGCCGAATTCACCTTCGGCGAGTCGAGGCTGGAGATAGGCGATGAATACGCCAGCGGTTTCGACAAGGGCAAGTCCGCCAAAGAATGCCCAGGCAATTTTCAGAAAGTCGCGGCGGGTGGGGGTGATGGGGGGTGTTTCTGACATGGTTGGTTCCTGTAAAAAAAGGATGAAGGATGAATAGAACATGGGGAATAGTGCATAGTGAATGGGGGGCGAGTGTGAAATTGTTGTCTGTTTCCTAATTCACTATTTCCTATTCACTATCCACCTAATGACTTGCACTCGGCATATTCCACGGTAAAAACAGCGCCATGCCAGGTCCGCGGAAGAAGATGCCGACGATGGTGAGGACGACGAAGGCAGTGAAGATGAACGTGGCGACGAACAGCACGCGCTCTTCGGTGTCGGCGTGGAAGTGTTTGACTGTCCACTCGTCGAGCAGGATGATGGGGAAGAGGATGATTGCAAGCGGGATGAGCCCATTTGAAATCAGCGCGTCCCAGGTGGGAAGCCAAAGGCTCCAGTTGAGGACAAATTCGTCGAGCAGCACCCAGATGGGGGTGAGGATGATTGCCATGCCGATGGCAAGAACCGTCAGCGAACGTCCGCGCCGCGAGCGGAAATAAATCCCCACGCTGTCGAGGTGAATATCAAAAAACGGCAGGAGGAAAATGGCGAGGATTGCCAGACTCGGCAGGATGATTGCGCCTACCAGCGGGTGGAAGTGAAGCAGGAGTTCCTGCAAGCCCATGAAGTACCACGGCGCTTTGGCGGGGTTCGGGGATACGTCGGGGTTGGCGATGCCTTCGAGTGGGGCAGGCACGAGCATGGCAAAAACCAACAGCAAGGCAAAAGCCCCAATGGCGAAGACCAACTCACGGCGGACGAGATGCGGAATCGTCGTCACGCGCTCGGGCTTGGGTTCGTCGGTCTGGTCGAGTTTCTTGGGCAGGGTCAATCCGCCATCTTTTCGGACGCGCCAGAAGTGATAGGACATCAGCCCGAAGATCATCAACGGGATGACCGAGATGTGCATGGAATAAAAATTGAGCAGGGTGTTCGCGCCGACTTCGGGTCCGCCGAGAAGCAGTTGACCGAGCCAACTGCCGATGAATGGCACATAGTTGATGATGCTGGTGCCGACGGTGATCGCCCAGAAGGCGAGTTGATCCCAGGGCAGAAGGTAGCCCGTGAAGTTTGCGCCGACGATCAGCAAAAGCATGGCGACGCCGATCAGCCAGTTCAGTTCGCGCGGCGGACGGTACGCGCCCGTGGCAAAGACGCGAATAAGATGAAGCACCGCGACAATGATGAGCAGGTTGGCGCTCCAATGATGCAGGTTGCGGACGAGTTCGCCGAACCAAACGTTGGAGTTGATTTCGAGAATATCAAGATAGGCTTGCGGCGCGGCGGGCGTGTAATTGTTTTGCAGGATGACGCCAGTTAATCCAAGCACTGCCATGAGCAGCGCGGAGAGTCCACCTAATCCCCAACTGTGAGTCCAGTTCATGGTGGAGGCGATGACTTTGGGCGGGTGCAGGTGCAGGACGAGGCTGTCCACGACCATTCGGATGCGCCCTCGGTCATCCACTGGCATTCCTTCGGGGATGAGTCTCTCGCGCATACGGTCGAGCATGGTGTCTTCTTTTTCGAGGGTGGGTGTTTCGTCGGTCATGTGTTCTCCTTGACTTTCCATATTACGCCATTTTTAGTCCGTAAATTTAAATTCGTCAATAAAAAATTGTAAAGAATTGACAAAGGACATTATGTCACATATTTTGCACAACCTTATCTGTATATTTAATCAATCTTTACATTCGGGTTCTATTATCGGGGCAAGGTTGCAGACAAAAAGCAGCCACAAATTTGAAAATAACCAACCAACCAAAAGAGGTAAAAATGTTCAAAACACTCAAAACAATTCTGGCGGGAATTCTCGCCGCAGTGATCGTCATCGCCATAGATC
>CAILWD010000284.1 GCA_903837815.1 uncultured Chloroflexota bacterium
GCAATAATTCACGATAACAGGTTTTCAAAGCCTGAAATCAAAAAGGAGAATGTACAAATGGCACCAATTAAAGATATTATCTTCCTGCTCCTCACTGGCGGACTCGCCGCCTACCTCTGCTGGTATTTCTACCAGAGGTATAACCTGAACAAGGCCCTGCACAACATCTACTATCTGATGGGATTTGCCGTGCTTCTGGTTTCGGGCGTTCTGCTCATCGTCCTCGGCATGGACATCCTCGCGTCGCCCTACGTGTTGACCGTCGCCAGCCTCATTCCGTTTGGCATTTCGATGGGTCTCGCGGAAGAATACTTCCCCGCGTGGAAGAAATACTTCAAGTGGTTTGCGATGGTCGGCTTCCTCGCCATTGCCATCACCAGCATCGGCGGCATGGACACGCTCAAGAAGATTGCCGTCCCGCTCTTTCACGGCGTCGCGGGCTTGGTCATCTTCGCGGGACCGTTCTACGCCAAAGGCGCACCCAGGGGCTTCTTCTGGGTTGGCATCGGCGGACTACTGATCGGACTTGGCGGCATTGCCCTCGCCTTCATCTCCGTCGGCAAGCAATTGCTGTTCTTCAGCCCGTCCTTCGTCATGCTGATTTTGACCCCCCTGCTATTCCTGATGGCTGGCGCGTTCACGCTCGGCTTTGCGAAGAAGGGATAACTCAAAAAGACTTCGGAAGTGTTCAAGACTTCCGAAGTCTGGCTTTTGTTATTATTTGTCTTTTGTCAAAGACGCACAGCCTGAGTTGTGATATTTTAGGGCTGATTTCATTCGGGAGTGTTTCCTATGCAATTTGTCAAGGAACGTTTTAACTATCTGTTCAACTCCACCAAGGGTCTGATTTTGGTGGCAATCGCCATGATCGGCATCGAGACTGCCATCTGGGGTATGTTGTCGGGTCCCATGGCTGAGATGGGCGTGCGCGAGGTGGTCATCAAGACCCTCGGCATGGACATCATTCAGGCGGAGCGCGAGGGGCGCGTCGTCATCCTCTACCATTCGATTGCGATGGCAGTCGTCGCCATCGAGACTTACATGGTCACCAGCCTGTTGAAGATGAAGGAATTCTACAAGACGGCTGTGCGTGTGCTGATTACCGTCGGCTACATCCTGACCATGATTTTCGGCATGGGCTTCGCGTACTTCGGTCACAACTGGGCTTTCCACGGACTGTACATCACGGGGCTTTCGCTCATCTTCTTTGCAGGCGTTCTCCTGTGTTTTGCGCTCAACCCCTGGGATAAGGAATACTACATCGCCGACAAAGACTACGCCCGCACGAAAAAAGGTGTTGACCTGGAGCGCGTGGCATTCTTCACCACCGCCGTGACCACGGTTCTCTCCGCCCTCTTTGGCGCGGTGCCTGGCGCGTACTTCGGCAATGGCTTCGAGGTCTTCCTCGCCGAAAACGTCATCCGCTACCCGCACAAGTCCGTGATGGAATACTCGGTCATCGGTCACCTGCACATCATGCTGGCGTTGATTGCCATCATGATTACACTCATCATTGGGCGCTGGCTCAACTTCAAAGGCATCTGGCACAAGATTGCCATGCCGCTGATGATTCTGGGCTGTATCGTGCTCAACCTCGGCGTGTGGGGCGTGGTCACTCCGCTCGAACCTGTCGCCCACATGATTATCTACGTCGGCGCGACTCCGTCCATGCTGGCGGCGCTGTTCCTCTTGATCTGGAGCTGGAACAAGCTCATCCGCGACGGCACCGCGGGACTGCGCAAGCCGAACTTCGTGCAAAGCCTGGCCGCCTTGATACGCGACCCGTTGAAGTTTGGCCCCACCTGGCAGATGCTGTACATGAACTTCACCACCAGCGGAATCGGCATCTTTATGGCCGTCCGGTTGGATAAAATATTCCGCGTCTGGCCAGCACGA
>CAILWD010000285.1 GCA_903837815.1 uncultured Chloroflexota bacterium
GCCAATTCTTCATCAGCCTTTCGCAAGAGTTTGACGATCTGTTCGGGCTTCTTTCGGTTCATAGAGTTTGGCTCCTTTTGGGGTGCTTGACTCTCATTTTACTTGGTCACATTTTCCAGAGCAGGTCAGGTGAAGACCTCCTCGAGGAAGGCAGTTCGCAAAACGGTCTTCGTGTTGCGCGGATAACGTTCATCCGCCTGAGGCGTGACATCCGCTTCGGAGTCAGGCAGACCCAGCGACGCCAGCCAGCTCGGATCGAGGACATCCCCCAGCTCGCGCACCTCGCTGCCGAACTTCACCTTGCCCACACAGTGCGCCAGATCGAGAATCTCATCCACCGATTGAATCCCGTTTGGCTGTTTCCAGAACAAACTCATCATCTGCTGGAAATCCTCGGGCGTCATCCGCCCGCGGTCGTCGAGGAATTCGCCGCGGCACCAACCCGCGACGGTCGAGATTCGGCTGTGAGGCTTTTCGGGATAGAGCCGCCGCGCCAGTTCACTGGCTGCGCCGCGCGTTTTTCCGTTCAAAAACACGGCGCTCGTCAGCGAAACCAGACGCTTTGCGGCAGTTTTGGGGTCATTCTTGGGGAGTCTCTTGGGCGGCATGGCAAAAATCGAATTTGGGGAGATTTCCCCAACATGAAATTGGGGCGGAATGCGAAAATCGCACCCGATGAAAGCACCGAATTCTACCGCAACCAGGAGCAAAATTATGTCCATCGAAACCCTGCCCCCCGCCGCCCAAAAGCGCGTCCTGCGCTTTATGCAAGACCTCGCCGAAGCCTTCCGCCGCATTTACGCGGAGTCCCAACCCGCGGAGCACGAAGATGACCTTTAGCCAGTTCCCCTTCACCCGCGAAGAAATCCTGGGCGTGATCGCCGGGGAAATCCGCCAAATGCGCCCGCGCAACGTCTGGGGCGTGTACGCCCGCCAGTCGCAGTACGACGAGCAGAGACCGGGCTACTCGATGGAGTCCCAGCCCGAACTGGCGGAGGCATACGCCCGCAACAACGGCGCCACCGAAATCCTGTTCTTCGAAGACCCCGGCGAATCGGGCGGCACCAGCGCGCGCGACGCCCTGCAGGAACTGCGCCTGGCAGTCATCGCGGGCAAGCTCGATGTCGTTGCCTTTCACCGCATCGACCGCATCTTCCGCAACCTCGAATCGCTGCTGAAGTTCACGCGCTTCTTGAAGCAATACAACGTGCGCATGGTCTCGGTCACTGAGCAGATCGACACCGACACCTGGTGGGGACGGCTGGTGCTGGCGGTGTTGGGCAGCCTGGCAGAAGCGTATCTCTGGCAGGTGAGCGGCAACACGCGCATCGGGCTGGGGAAACGCGGGCAGAGCGGACGGCACCGCGGCGACATTCCGCTGGGCTACTGCAATGGCTTGTGCGCCACCTGCGGCGATGTGAACGGCGCTGGATATTGTCCGCTGTTCGGCGGACTGGATCGCCCCGAAAGCGAACGCGGAGAACTGGCGGTGCCGCACCCCATCGACCGCCATGTCATCCCGATCATCTTCGACCTGGCACGGCAGGGACTGAGCGACCACGAAATCTCCAGCCTGCTCAACAACTCCGAGTACACCCTGCCTGATGGCAGCCAGGTGCAGTTTCGCCCGCGCGGCGCGAAGTCGAAACGCAAAAAAGAGGAAGGACCCGTCAAGTTCAAACGTGAGAGCATCCGCGCCATTCTGGAGAACCCGTTCTACGCGGGCATGATTGCCGTCTACCCGCGACCTGAATTCAGCCTTGAAGACGACTTCGAACATCCCGAAAACATTCCTGCCCCGAAGATCAACGGCAACTCGCGCGAGATCCTCGAACTGCACCTTGGCAAGCACGAAGCCCTGGTCTCGCTTGAGGTCTGGCAGTCCGCCTCCGCCCTGCGCAAGTCAAAGGGACGCACGCCCAAGCTGGCGCTTCAAAAGCAGACCTATCTCTTGAGCGGGGTGGCGCGCTGCTGGGAATGCTTCGAGACCCTGGGACAGGACTTCACCCTGCGCGGCTCGAAGGGCGGCAAGGGGATTCTGTACTATCGCTGCGCGTATGACCACGATCATTCCATGCGGCGCAAACCGAAGAAAACCGCGCGGGTGGATGGACTCAATCCGCGGGTGGACGCGGTGAATGAGGAATTGTCCAAGCGCCATAGATACCTGAATGCCGCCCGCATCGAAACGCAGGTGGACGCCGTGCTGGAACGGCTGAACTTCCCGTCCGTGTGGGACGAGTGGCTGGCGGCATATTTTCTCTCCGACACGGGGATCGCGGAATTCGAGCGCGCGGGATACCAGCACCGTCAGGAATTGCAGCAACTGGCAGCCCTGCACAAGGCGGGTCACATCACCCTGCCTGATCTCGAAAAGCGCACGCGGGCTTTGCAGGACAGCCTCAATCGCCTCAAGCCCACGGCGAGTCCCGCAGCGCGGCAGGTGGTGGAGCAGGTTCATCCCTTCGGCAATATCTGGCGGACGTTGAAACCCTTCGAGAAACGCAAGCTGCTCAACACGATCTTTGCAAGCTTGTACTTCGACCGAGACGGAAAGCTGGTCCGTGCCGTGGCGCATGAACCGTTTGGCGAGTTGCTGGGTCTCCCCGAAAATGGGATGATGGTGAAATAACAAAAGGAGCAGGCAATTCGCCCGCTCCTTTTTCTTTTGTTGCTGTTATGGAGGGTATTCCGCCTCGTATCCTTTGTCACCTTGAACTTCACACAAAGGCTTTGTTTTTGTGTACAATACTCGATATGACCAGAACGGCAATCTCCCTGACCCCGAAAGAAGTGGAAGCCTATCGCCTCGCTGCGTTGACCATTCGACCAAAGCAGAGCGAAGCAGTGAAGGAGCGACGTTTGCGTGCGTGGCGCGTGGCTCGCAAAGCGGCGAAACTGCTCAAAGCCGAATTTGGCGCTGAGAAGGTGGCTGTCTTTGGTTCGCTGGTTCATCCCACGCTTTTTCACGCCCGCTCGGATGTGGACTTGGCAGTCTGGGGATTGGTCGGTCGGGAATATTATCGCGCGGTCAGCGTGCTGTTGGATCTCGACCCAGCCATCAGCGTCGACCTGATTGCCTTTGAGGATGCCCGCTCCAGCGTGCAGGAAGTAATTCTGAAAGATGGGCGCGAACTATGAGCGAGCGGCTGGCATTGGCGGGACGGATCCAGGTTTCGTTGGAGGACTTACAGAGAACGATCCAGCGCACAGTGGTGATTGCCGAAAAGGCGCGGCGCAGCGGCGATGAAGATTATTGGGGTACGGTGGCGCTCAACCTGCATGGTTTCTATTCCGGCGCGGAGGAAATCTTCGAAGACATTGCACGCACCATCGATGGCAGCCTGCCGTCTGGCGGAGAGTGGCACGTCAATCTTCTGCGCCAGATGACGGTGGAAATGGAACAATTACGCCCCGCAGTGATTCGGAGCGAAACGCGGCAGTGTCTTGACGAATATCGGGGATTTCGTCATATTGTCCGCAATGTCTATGCCTTCAATTTGCGTCCGGCGCGGTTGGCTGAGTTAGTCAGCGACGCCCCGCAGTGTCTTTCCAAACTGACAGACGACTTGCTGGCGTTTATCGATTTCCTGAAAAAAACAGCATAAGCAAAGGACGAACACAAAAAGGAGCAGGCAATCCGCCCGCTCCTTTTTCTTATGCCACGAAATACTTCTTCAGCAATACCCGCACCGCCTCCGCCACCTGCTTGCGCGTGCCCGGGTCGGGGATCTTCGCAATGTCCAGCGCCACGTCCACCGCCTCGGGCGGCAGGTTCTCCGCGCTGGCGCGCTGGATGTCGAAGGCTTTCAGCGTGGGCCACCTCGCCAGTTGCAGCAGCTCGTTTGGGTTGATGTCGAAGAAATCCGCCAGCAGAATGCAGTACATCATGTCGGGTCTGTTCCCGGCTTTCAGACGGCGCAGCGCCTGATGGTCCAACCCGCTTTCGATCCCCACATAGCGCATACTGAAATTCTTCTCCTGGCTCAATTGATCGATACGCGCGATGAAGGGCTTGGGGTCATATTTCTTGTCGCGCGCAACGCGCTTCAACTTGGCAAGTGATTTTTCTTCCATGAGAACGACTTCCTGTGAGTGATAAAATGCGCGGCACCCAGCCGCAGAGTTGGGACATTATACACAATCGGAGGTTTTGACCATGGAAAGCAAGGCATTACGCGCGGTGGGATACCGCCGCGTCTCCATGCGCGAGCAGGTGGATGGCTTCAGTCTGGCGGCGCAGGAGAACAACATCAAGCAGTATGTGGCGTCCCAAGGCTGGCACCTGGTGGAACTCTACACCGACGCGGGCATCTCCGCCAAGAAGGACAGTCACCGCCCCGCGATGGCGCAACTCATGTCCGACGCGGAGATGAACGCCTTCGACGTGGTGGTCGTGGACAAGGTGGACCGCTTCTATCGTCACCTGCGCGGCTTGCTCGGCGCGCTGGATCAGCTCAACAACAGCAATATCTCCTTCGTCTCGGTGCAGGAGCGGCTTGACTTCACCACCGTCTGGGGCAAATTGATGTTGACGGTGTTGGGCACGCTAGCTGAAATTTACGTCGATAATCTGCGACAGGAAACGAAGAAGGGGAAACTACAACGCGCGCGGGACGGCTTGTGGAACGGCAATATCCCGTATGGCTATTGTCGCGGCTTGTGTTCGAAGTGCGAGGAACCCAACGGCGAGGGATACTGTCCAGCCTTCGGCAACGCGAACAGGGGCGATGGCAAACATCTGGTCGCGCATCCCATCGAAAGCAGGGTGGTGCGCCTGGTGTATGACTGGTATCTGACGGGTGTGCAATCCGACGGCTTGATTGCCAGGCGTCTCCAGGATTACACTTTCGAGAACGCCTTGCGGGCGCGGACGCACGGCGTCCCCAATCAATCAGAGTCGGGAGGAATGAAAAAGGACTCGGTGCGTGCCATCCTGACCAACATTTTCTACGCGGGCGTGATCTGCTATCACAGCGCGGGGAAGGCGGAGTTCTTTCCCGGAACGCACCCTGCATTGGTGAGCAAGGAGGAATTCGAGCGGGTGCAGGAACTCCGCAAATTGCTGGGCAGGACACCTCGTCATCATCGTCCGCAACAAGCGCGGGTGTATCCGCTTTCGGGAGTTTTGTATTGCGCGCACTGCGGACGGCGTATGCGCGGCTCGAGCGGACCGCGAAATCGACATTATTACCGCGACGCCACCAACATCGAACGGGTTGGGCAATGTCCGCAGAAGTACATCCAGGCGGAGAGGGCGGAAGCGCAGGTGGTGAAGTGGCTGCAATCGGTGCTGGAACATGTCCCACAAAAACAGGAGAAGAACCCGGATGAGGAGCAGCGCCAACGACTGAAAGCGCGTTACACGCGAACGCGACGCTTGTTCATTCTCGGTGAAGTGGATCAGGAAACCTATGAATCGGAGAAACAGAAGTACGAACTTTTCCATGGCTGTAGCAAAGTCGCTTGACAAAAAGTGAAAAATAAGATCCTTCTCGGTAAAATTGCGAGTGCGAACAAGCAAAAACCGAGGAGGATCTAAAATGGAGTATAGCACGATTAGC
>CAILWD010000286.1 GCA_903837815.1 uncultured Chloroflexota bacterium
GTAGCCGTCGAGCGACGAAATTGCAGAGTAGATCAAGCGAGCCATATTGCTTCTCCTTGCAGCACCTGTAATTCAAAAATCAAAATAGACCTGCTCCTGCGAACAAGTCTATTTGTTTCAGACCTACGAGCAAATGGTTTCCCACTCGTCTCTCAACAAATTGCCCATCACCTTGTCAGGTTCGCCCTGGGCGGGGAGCACGTCGCCATCGGGTTCGACGTAGAGCCAGGCTTTGCCCGCGCCTTCTGGGATTTCGTCGTCGACGGTTTCGATGCTGATCGGATTCATGGCGGAGTATGGCACCGGCAAGTCCCAGCGCAGGGTGAGGTTGAGGGAACTGGCGATGTCTTGCAGGGCAAGCAGTTCGTCAAGCAGGTCGCTTTCGGCGGCGCTAAGGGAGATATTTTCCACAGCCAGGTTTGCGAGTCTTTGCAAGGTAGTCTTTGCGTCGCTCACGTTTTCCTTCGTCAGCGTCAGATGCACGGTGAGGAAGAGGTCGGCGGGGACGATGGTCTCGATGGCTTTCCACGAGCGCGGGTCACTGGGCTGGAGGATGACCATCACATGGTCAAGACCCGTTTGCAGGAGCATTTGCAGATAATCTTTGTCGGCGAGTTTGAGTCCGTCCGTCAGCAAGCCGCAGACCTGACCGTTCTTCTCGACGTGGTCGATCAACATCAGCAGGTCTTCGCGCAGGGTGGCTTCTCCGCCCGTGAAGATGATGTGCGGGATGCCTGCCGCCCATGCCTTGTCCATGATCGTCTTCCACTCGTCGGTGCTGAGTTCACGGTCAACGCGTTTGACGGGGGCGTACTGGGCTTGCGTGGCTTCGGGCAGGCGGTACGTGAGGGCGCAATCCAGCCTGAGGGTGGAATCTGCTGAATGAGGGGCAACCCGCTCGAAGTTCAGAAAGGAGACAGGATCCAAATCGGGAGTGGAGATCAGTTCGTGAATCTGATCCGCAAAGTTTTCGAAATCTGCCAGCGCGGTCTTTTTATCCACCCGATAGCGCTTCGAGATTTGCTTCGCCGCTTCGTCGGGTTCCGTCCCTTTGACGAAATGAAAAGCATACTCGGCGGCGGTGGGGTTGAGTTGCAGGACGGTGGCGGCGTTGAGGATGAGCAGTCCCGAACCATCCTTGTTGAGGCGGAGATGCAGGCGATAGGGCTTTTCGTCTGCGGTGGCTTGCAGGTGATGGACGCCAGCGGGAAGCGGCTGGACTTTGGAAAAATTTTCGGTGAGGCGGTTGAGGATGTTCATGAGATTCTCCTGTTTTTATCCTCTGACAAAATGCGGCATTTCAAACGGGATTTCAAGCGAGATTTCGACGAAGCCCGCATACTCACCATCTTTGTACCAGGGCGATTGGTAGATGAGTTTTTTGACGCCGTTCTTTTCGATGGTGTACACGTTCTTGACTTTCGCCGCGAGCAGTCGCTCCGTTTTCTGGCGCGAGAGTCCGGGGTGGCAGTCGAGCATGTTCGAGCCGATCAGGTTGTATCCGCCGTCGGCTTCGAAAGTCTTGGCGGATTTGTCGTTCATTTCGAGGATGATGCCCTCGGCGTCGCAAACGGTGACGGCGGCGGGGAATTCTTTGATCCAGGCGTGGTCAGACATGAGGTCTCCAAGTATGAGGGATGAAATTGGTAATTAGTAATTGGTAATTGGCGCTTCGTTGATTTCAAACTTAAGCGGACATCCGCCGCCGCATTCGGGGAGCAGGGAACAGGTTTCGCATTTCTGCGGGAGGTTTTGCCGCTCCCGTAGTTGGACGGACAGGGGATGATTCCAAATCGAGTCCCATGAGTCGGTGAGGATGTTGCCGAGCGATTGATAGTACGACTGGCAGGGAATCACATCGCCATTGGGTTCGGTACACATGCTATAGAGCGCGGCGGTGCAGCCTTTGACTCCGAGATTGCTGGCGGTGGGGTCAAACTCACAGTATTGGGTCGGCGTGTACCAGATAAGTTTTTGTCCGCGCGCGGCGGTCTTTTGGGTTGCCATATCAAGGATGGGCTGCAACTCGTTTTCGTGGAGTCCCGTGCCGACGATCAGACCTTGTCCCGAATAGATCAGGGCATTCAACCCGATGGTTGGGACGCCAACATCCGCGAGAAAATCCAGCGTATCTGGGATGGCGTGAACGTTGGTCTTCAACATGGTGGTGTTGGTCATCACGTAAAGTTTGGTGGCGAGGACATTCTTCAAGCCTGCAATGGTTTGCTTGAACGCGCCGTTGGAGCGCATCATTTCATCGTGGATTTCTGGCACGCAGGATTCGACGGTGATTTGCACATGGTCGAGTCCAGCGTCTACCAATTGCTGAACGTAGTTCATGTCTGCAAGGCGGCGGGCGTTGGTGTTGAGTCCCGTAATCTGTCCATTGGATTCGGCGTGGCGAATCAGTTCGGGCAGGTCATTGCGCAGGGTGGCTTCCCCGCCCGTGAAGACGATGTGCGGCACGCCCAAAGCCCAAAGCTGGTCGAGAATCTTTTTCCACTGGTCAGTTGTCAGTTCGGGATAATTCCGCTCACGGGCGTTGTAGCAGTGGGCGCAATCGTTGTTACAACGGTAGGTGATCGCCAAATCCATGCGATAGGGCGCGGACGGGCGCGAACTGAACGGCATGGTCATTTCAAGTTCGAGGTCATGGATAAGGCAGGAGTCAGGGTTTAATAATTCTGAAATCTGAATTCTGAATTCTGAAATGTCGTTGAGGGCTTGCGCCTTGCTGACGTTGTATTTTTGTTGAATGGTTTTGACCGCTTGCGGTTCGTCCACTTCTTCAAGGATGAGATATGCCATCAACGCGGCAGTCGGATTCAAGTGCATCACACTGCTGGCGTTGACAATCAACGTGCCTGTGCCGTCGGGATCAATCCGCAGGTGAATGCGCGACTTTTGGAACTCGTCTTCGCGGAGGTAGTGATACAAACCCGATTTTGGATTTGCGATCGACGATTTACGATTGAACCATTCGCCAAACAGACTCATGTTTACCTCTAAATTTTGATTCGCGCAAAACAAAGCCTAACCACGGAGACACAAAGGCACGGAGAATTTATCACGTTGTAAACGTGACCTACGCAACACGCACTACGCATTACGTTTTTCATCCTTCATCCTTCATAATTTATCCTTTTACCGTCCTCCGCCAGCGCAGGCACACGCGCAACCTGCACAGGCACACGCGCAGGCGCAACCACCGCCAGAGCGTCCGCCGCTGCGTCCGCTGGATGAGACTTTGGGCGGCGGATTGGTCTTGCCTGTAATTTTCTCGGTGAAGGTGTTGAGGTTGCCGATGGTTTTCTGCGAGAAGGTTTGGACGCCCGTCACCATTTGAGCGGCAAAGTCCGCGCCAGGCAGGGAGCCTCGGCTGGTGGATGTGGGAAGACCCGTCGGGAAGGGCGAAGAGGAAGTTGTCGGGGCGGGGCGATAGGTCGGGTCGTAACTCCCCCACCAGCGGGGCATGAAGATGGGTCCGCTGAAAGTGCGGCGGGTGCGGTCGTCATAGTCCCTGTCGAGCATGGTCCATTCGAGGGCTTCGTCGAATTTCTGGCTCCTGACCTCGGGCGTATCGGCGGCTTCGATTTGCTGCCAGGCGCGTTCCATGATGGATTTGTAATAGTCGATTGTTTCCTTGCGGCTAAAGCCTTTCATTTTTTCGGAGACCGACTTGACGAAATTAATCATCATCTCTTGAATGGCGCGGCTGCGCTTGGGCGCGTCTGGCTCCTTGAACGCGGCGAGGAAATCCTTCTCGTACTCGTGGAGTTTTTCGGGGAGCGGAGAGGCGATCTCCAGTTTGAGCGGGTCGCGGTCGAGGACTTTGGCGGCTTCCTTCTTGACGACGCCGAACAGAATCATGGTCAGCACTTTGTCGAGCGGCTGTTCCATCAGGATGGCGGATTCGACGGCGGTGAGTCCGCGCTTGATGCCGTGGCCTTCAATCGAGACTTTGGGCGGCAGGTATTGCATCTTGCGCTTTTTAGATTGTATGGCTGAAATGATGGGCATACCAATAAACATAAAAGCAAAGAACCCGCCGCAGCAAATCGAGAAAATCGCATCCTCATCGATCAAAGGTTCGACTGGCTTGACTTGAATGGTTTCTGCAGGGACATAGGTGCGGGGGAACGACGCGCCAAAGAGATAATATTCAGATGAACTGGCGGAGGTGTTTTGCCAGGTGTAGGTGACGCGGTTCTGGTCGTCGTAGGCGGCAATTGGTTCGGAGGGGAAACCCGAAGGCGCGGTGTGCCATTTGGGTTCTTCGGGCGCGATGTCCGGCGGCAGGTGATAAATCATGGTGAAGTCGGTGCCGCCTGTCACAAAATCCGAGCCAAAGTAGGTCGGCGCAAAGACGGCGCTGGCATAGGCTTCATCTTCGTCATCGGGAAACAGCACGCTCGTGATTTTTCCAACGTACACGTGGACGGTGGCTTTTCCGCTATCTGGAATGGACTGGTTGCCCATCACAACAGCGAATCCCGAACCGCCGCCTTGATAATCGCTGGTCGTGACTTTAACGGGCACGCCGTTTACGTCGGCTTTGACGGTGGTCATGTCGAAGTTGTAGTTGGGCATACCCACGTCGACAAAGTCGATGATATGCGAGCCGCTCTGGTTGACAAATGTCCACTTGTAATCCAGCGACATGCTGCCGTCTGAATTCCAGAAGACGTTCACAACCTGCTTCTCTACTTGAAAATAGTAGGGCAGATCGCGGGCAGAAGCGGATGTTACAACACCCACTGTCAACAAAAGCACCAACGCGAGTAGGAATATTCTTTTCATGCAGCCTCCACAATTACCAATCACCAATTACCATTTTGGTTCTTCGGTCATTTGATACGCGGTGTGACAATACGGACAGTTGACCATCGGCGCGCCGTTGGCAAGGGTGATGTCTTTTGCGCTCAACGTGCCGCCGCAGGAGCGGCATTTCACTTCTTCGATTTTGGTCTCGCCAGGCAAGTCCACTTTCATCGTCACCTGCTGGACGACTTCGGTCTTTGTCCCCTTCAACGCGGCGATGACCATGCCCGCTCCGCCCGCGAAAAACAAAATGCCCACGGTGGCGAAGCCGAGTCCGTATGCGAGCCAGGAGGAACTTCCCTGCGATGAGGTGGAACCGATGATGCTTAACGCTCCGTATCCCACAAGGCATAAGCCGATCAAAAATAAAATTCCCGCGCCGATGTAAAGGATGGTTTTGTTTGCCATGTTCAAGACTCCTATGAGGTTAGACTTCGGAAGTCTTGAAGACTTCCGAAACCTTGCTTTACATACGATAAGTCTAGCATTTTCGTCTCATCTGGGCAATTGACATTTGTCCTTATATTTCGCCTGATGTTGTCCAATTTTTGTTGGACTCCAAAGTCTGGAGACTTTGGAGTTAACACGCCAACGTCGGGAGACGTTGGACTCCACAAATTAACCTGTAGCTTTCTGCGGCAGTTTTACCCGCAATGCGACGAAGAAGTTAATCACCGCAATCCCCGCGCCGAACAAAAAGACGTATTGAAAGCCGTAGGCGTTCCAGACCAAGCCGCCCAGCAACGCGGCGGAAATGGAGAAGATGTGGTCAATGGTGACGGCGGCGGTCAGGGCTGGCTGGATGTGATCAGGCTGGAGCGCGATTTTTTTCATGTAGGTTGCGCGCGCCATGCTGACGGAGAAAATCATCTGGTCAACGAGGAAGCAGGCGCAAACCACCAGGAAGGCGGTATTTTCGGGGAAGATGAATTTGGCAAAGCCATAGCCAAAGCAGACAAAAATCAGGATGACGGCTTCGGATGCCAAAACCGTCCGCTCGCCCAATTTGTCGATGGACCACCCAAGCAGGGGCTGGAAGAGAATCCCGATCACGCCGCCGATGGTGAACAACGTCGCCATAATCTGCGTTGGCTGTTTCAGCACGCTGACCAGCACCCAGGGCGCGAAGGTCAGGAACAGTTGCCGTCGCGCGCCAGAGATGCTTCCCAAAATGTAGAAAAGGCTGTATTCCCTGTGCAGTTGCAAAAATCCGCGCTTTTCGACAACCGCTTCGGGCTTCATCAAGAACAGCAGTAACGCCGCCACAATCAACAACGCGGCGGCAGTCGCAAAGGTGTGCTGGAAGGTGAACCCAAAAAACCTGAACCCGAGAAAAACCAGAAAACTGCCGATGATGGTCGCAAAGTTGCGGATGGCGTTGAGCTGCCCCAGCCGCCGCCCATCCTGCCCCTCCCGCGCCAGTTCCATGCCGATGGTGGAGGCGATGGGCATGTAAAGGTGTTGCCCGAGACTGTAGATGAAAAGCCAGCCAACCATCACCCAATAACTCGACGAGGCAAAGCCAATCAACGCCGCGCCTGCCGCGCTGAGAATCATCGTCAACACGCCGAGGCGGCGCGAGCAGAGAAACCACAACGCCGCCGAAACGAATACCACCAAAAAACCGGGAAGTTCGCGGGGAAATTCGAGAAAGGAACGGCGGAAGCCGCTCAGGGCAAATCGTTCGTGGAGAAAATTGTTGAAGGTGGCGTCCATGATGCTGAACGCCACGCCCAGGACAAGCGAAGCGGCGACAAAAATCAACAGTTCGCGGGATGATTGTTTGATTCGGAAAAGGAGACTCATTGCAAACCTCGAAGTGGGATGCGGGAATTCTAGCACGCAAATGGGGAGGTTTTTCATCGAATCATGTGTCACTTGTCCTACGCCGAATTGGGGGTTGGCTTTATACTTGAAGAAAATTTATCATGGAGTCCGAAGTCTCCCGACTTCGGAATGCCGACGACAGGAGTCGTCGGACTCCATCATGGTGAAACTATGACCCTTAACGACCAGTACAACAAATGGAAAGAGAATACGCTCAAGAAATCTTTGGATAAGTTCAAAGAGAGAAAAGAGCGCTTCGAGACCTCTGCGGGAATCGAAGTTCCGCGCGTGGCGTTGCCCGACGCTTCGACTTCGCTCAGCGCGGATGAAACCTACGCCGAAAAACTTGGCTTCCCTGGCGAGTATCCCTTCACCCGCGGCGTCCAGCCGACGATGTACCGCTCCCGCTTTTGGACGATGCGCCAGTACGCGGGCTTTTCCACCGCTGAGGAATCGAACAAGCGCTACCGCTATTTGCTGGGACAAGGTCAAACGGGCTTGAGCGTCGCCTTTGATTTGCCAACCCAAATCGGTTACGACGCCGACGACCCAATTGCGGCTGGAGAAGTGGGCAAGGTGGGCGTTTCGATTTCGTCCATCCGCGACATGGAACAACTTTTCGACCAGATTCCGCTGGAGAAGGTCTCCACCTCGATGACCATCAACGCCCCTGCGGGCGTGCTGCTGGCGATGTACATTGCGGTGGCAAAACGTCAGGGTGCGGACATGCGCCAGTTGCGCGGCACCATCCAAAACGACATCCTCAAGGAATATGTGGCGCGTGGTACGTACATCTTCCCGCCCGCGCCTTCGATGCGGCTCATCACCGACATCTTCCAGTTCTGCTCTGCCGAAGTGCCGTTCTGGAACACCATCTCGATTTCGGGCTATCACATCCGCGAGGCGGGATCGACTGCCGTGCAGGAAGTGGCGTTCACGCTGGCAGACGGCATTGCCTACGTCGAAGCCGCGCTCAAGGCTGGCTTGGATGTGGACGCCTTCGCAGGGCAACTCTCGTTCTTCTTCAACGCGCACAACAACCTGCTGGAGGAAGTCGCCAAATTCCGCGCAGCGCGGCGCATGTGGGCGAAGATTATGCGCGAACGGTTCAAGGCGCAGAAGCCTTCCTCGTGGCAGTTGAGATTCCACACGCAGACGGCTGGCTCCACGCTGACAGCGCAACAACCCGAAAACAACGTAGTGCGTGTGACCCTGCAAGCCCTGTCCGCCGTCCTCGGTGGGACTCAGTCCCTGCACACCAACAGCATGGATGAGGCGCTCTGGCTGCCGACGGAGAAATCCGTCCGCGTGGCGCTGCGGACTCAACAGGTCATTGCCTACGAATCAGGCGTTGCGGACTCGATTGACCCGCTGGCGGGTTCGTATCTCATCGAAAGCCTGACAGACGAAATCGAAAAGCAGGCGCTGGATTACATCTCCAAGATCGACGAGATGGGCGGCGCACTGCAATCCATCGAGCGCGGCTACATGCAGAACGAAATCCAGAACGCCGCCTATGCCGCGCAACAGGCAATCGAAAAGAAGGAACAGATCGTGGTGGGCGTCAATCAGTTCCAGGTGAAGGAAGAGATGACCCTCGAACGCCTAAGCGTCGACCCGGCCATCGAAGTGGCACAGAAGGCGAAGTTGAAGGCATTAAGAGAGAGTAGAAATCAGAAACGAGTGGACGAGTTGCTCGGCAGGTTGAAGTCCGCCGCGCAGGGGACAGAGAACCTGATGCCGCTCTTCATCGAGTGCGCGGAAAATGACATCACCCTGGGAGAAGTCTGCAACACACTGAGAAGTGTTTGGGGCGAGTACGTGGCGGAAGGATTCTAGGAAAAAGCAAAGGACGGCTGAAAGGTCGTCCTTTTTGCATTCATGAAAAACATAACCAGAAAAAATCCCAGTTTGACTTGGGCAACCGCTTCGTTTACAATGGCTTAAAAAGATAGAAGTTTCCTGGTCGGCGCAAAATGGACGGTTGTCCTCATCAAACAGGAGGATATTTTCGACGAGAGCAAAGTTCAATGCCGCAAACAGGGCTTCCCGGAAAGCTTAAGAATTCACAATCCACATCGACAAAGTGTTAAATAGGAATATAGCCGTTTTTTAATCTGGAGATATCGTCATGGATAAAGATAATTCGTCAAGTTCAGCGCAAAGAAAATTGATCGTCCAGATCATGCTGGTGTTTTTGGCCGCTTTTCTTATACGCGGGCTGATACTGGTCACGATCGGGAAGGATACCCGCAAGCTTTACACTTTTGATTCAATCGAATATGTAACCCTTGCGGAAAACTTAATTAATCATGGGATATTCTCGCAGGAACAATCTCCGCCTTTAATACCAGACACCATGCGAACTCCCGGATATCCACTCTTTATCAGCGCCATCTTTCTAATGTTTGGCAAAAACCTGTCAATGATCATCGTTTTTCAGATTGTCATTGGCAGCATAACAGCGGTACTGGCGTACTATTTTTCCAGAAAACTGGGCTTTACCGCTCTGGCGGGTTTGATCGCCGCGTGGATCATCGCGGTTGACCCGGTCAGCATTTTGCTAAACAATTTTGTATTGACAGAAACCTTATATACTTTTGAGTTGATAACCGGCGTCGGGTTGCTTTTAATATTCTTCCAAAATAACGATAAAAGAATACTCGTGCTATCGGCCATTTTCATATCCTTGTCCGCGCTTACGCGGCCGATCGGTCAGTTCCTGCCGCTGGCGCTGCTTCTCCTCTTCATCGCAGCGCGCAAAGACAAGCCATTAAGCGCAACCACGGTAAATGGTTTTATATTTTTGGGCATATGCGTTTTGGCGCTGTCGTCATGGAGTTATCGAAACTACCGAATTAGCGATCAGTTTACATTATCCACAATTACGAACAATAACCTGGTATTCTATCGAGCCCGCGCTGTGCTGGCAACTGTCGAAAACATCAGCCAGGATGAAGCTTTGGAAAAATTGGATACGGAAATTGAAACCCTTGCCGCCCAGCAAAATCTATCCGAAGCGGAGATCAATTCAATAGGCCGCAAGCGTGCCATGGAAATATTCAGTCAACATCCAGTCGAAACGGTTGTCATGTTGATCAAAGGTGCTGTCAGATTGTTGATTGACCCGGGGTTCTCGGCTATTTGTACTACGCTGGATGTTTCGACTTTTGAGTATGAGTGCTTTCCGGGAGAAGGCTCGATGCTCGAGGCGGGCATACTCGATAAAGTGGCCGGCAAATTCCAGGTTATGACATTTGTCCAGCAGGCAACCCTGATATGGGGAACGATTTTGCTTGGCATAATATACCTCGGCCTGGCAGCGGGCATTATCCAACTTGTATCGAAGAAAGAATGGTTCGCCTTACTCGTATTGCTAACTTTGATCCTTTATTTCGTGTTGCTGTCCGCCGGTGGAGAAACCCACTATCGTTTTCGCGCCCCCATTCAACCCTTTCTTGCCATTCTATCTGGCGTAGGGTATGAAGCCATTCAAAAGTATATATCGCGATATAAGAGCCTGAATAAGGGAATACCTCCCACCGGTTAGCGCGCGCCCATGAAGATCGTCCAAAGTTCGCCAAGACTCCATTGGTAGAATAAACGGCGAGACGGTAAAAACCTGTCAAGGCGCTCGAAACAGCGTCGACCTGATTCGAGATTAAGTTCCAGGGAGATGGAAGTCTTCCTGCTTCGATCCGGTTTGATAAAATTGCTGAAATGATCGCCCGTCTATTTCGGTCTCCTGGCGCTAAACTCGTACTTCAGCAAAATGGCCTCGATCATTTGCATGTTTTGTTCCAGCATATCGACAAATTCCAGTCCAACTTTGTAGTAGGTGTGGTGTTTCTCGGGTTTGCACCATGCGACACGGGCAGAGACGATCATATGCTTGGACGGCGGCTTATTGGGGGAATCGCGAAACTCGATTGCCACAGTCAGGGCTTGGCCGGATTCAACCGGCTTCTCGCTCACCATTAAAGCGCCTTTCTGGGTCAAATCATCCAGATAGCCCAGTGACGTGTTGGTGTGGACATCCAGCACAGGCGTAAAGTCTATGACCTTCCTGCGCTTTTCCATTCTGATTTTGCTCATCGGCAACTCCTGTTCTACGCCCCAAGTTTACCGAAAATCACCAGAAAATCAACTCCTCTCTACTAGCACTTTGCCGCCTTCAGGATTCGAAAGCCTCATTGGAAGGTCTCCCGAATCCTGAATTCTTTCATGCTATTCCAGTTCGCGGTCTGCCCGGGCGAGGAGTTCATCCAGGTGTCCCACCACCGCATCAGGCAGGGGGTCTTCGAGCGGACTGGCGAGAATCTCCTCCACCTTTTTCCGCGCATTCGAATACATCGATGGCTTGCCGAGTTGCGTCCATTGGTCGAGGGTGTGACGGTCGAGCAGGTTGGCATAGCGGACTTCGTCGCTGCGAGCCAGTTTGCGGGTGGATTTGCGCGAGAGGAAATGTCCGCCGGGGCCCACATCCAGGATGTCGTCGGTCAACACCTTTTCGGGGGTGGAATCCACGCCCTGAAAAACGCGCTGGCAGAAATGTGCGATCTCGTTATCCACTACAATCTGTTCGAGGACGAGGAGTTGGTCGCCTTCGATTTCGCCGAAGCCGATCAGGATTTCCGAGCCGACCAGCACCGGCGGCAGGGTGGAGATGATTTTTTCGAGGACGGCTTCCGCTCCGGGCTGGCGGGCGTCGGCTGTGCAACCCGCTGAACAGGCGGGAAGACCGTAGTGATGTCCCATCTCCACGAGCGCAGCGGACATCAAGCCCATCTCCGGCGTGCCTGCGGTGTACGCGCCGGTGCGCATGTCGGTTGTGCCGGTGGCGCTGCTGTAGATCATCGGGCGTCCGGGGTGGTCGAGTTGATAGGCGATGATCGAAGACAGGGCTTCGGCATTGGCGATGCAGATGTTGCCGAACAAACTGGCGGGACCGGTCATGCCGGGCACAGGCATGGGCAGAACCATGATCGGCAGGTCGAGACTTCCCAACTCGAAGTACGCCTCCATCATCGGACCGTCGTGCATGAGCGGCGAGACGGGACAATAGATCAGCGAGTAGGCGTGGCTGGCGCGGAGCGCGTCTTCGCCGCCCATGACGGCGCTCAAGATTTCGGCGAGGTAGGGAGCCTGCTCGACGGTGTGCAGTTCATGGTTGGCGTGTTTCGAGGAGAACTTTGTCAGGCAGTACCACTCGTGCAGGGGACGGGTGTGCGCGGGCTTGTCTTCGGCAGAGACAGGCGCCCAGGTCATCACGCCCATATCCATGGCTTGAAAGACGCGCAAGCCGTTTTCGTTGTCTTTGGCTGTGCCGTAACGATGTTCGCCCGTGTAAAAATCCTGGGCAAAGGCGGCGGTGCCATCGAGCGCGTAACGCGAAACCGACGAAGGCATGGGGTAATCGAACTTCGGGTTGCGCGCGCCAAGCGTGAACGATTTGGGGCAGGTCTGCAATGCCTGCTCCACCAGCGCGGGCGGAATGTAGGCGATGTTCTCGTTCCAATCGATCTCTGCCCCGTTTTTCTCCAACAACTTCAACGCCTGCTTGCTGTGATAGCGGACTCCCGCCTCCTCCAAAATTCGCAGGGTTTCTTTGTGAACTTGTTCTTTCTCTGACTCGGTCAATAACTGGCTGCTGAAACGCATAGGGTTATCCTTTTGGCTATTCAGACCTGACAGGTTTCATGGTGGCTTAAATTGATTCGAGTTTTTGCGAATCAAATTCGATTTGGTTAGTCGGAACTCTGTGGAAACCTGTCAGGTCTTGGAAGTATTTACACAACCTTCACACCCTCGCGGGCGCGTTGTTCGATTTTTTCCAATTCACGCTCGACGCCTTCATCGAAGGGAAGCGGCTGGTGGGTCTGGATTATTTTATGTGCCTGATCCTTCAACTCGTCAACGAAGGTCGGTTTGCCCGGGGCAGACCAGGTCTCGTAGGAATCGCTGGCGTCGTAGTCTGACATGTAAACCTCCTCGCCATCCCGCAGGGCGTCCAACGTGGAACGTCGACTCAGGAAGTTGCCGCCATGTCCGACGGCGGCAAGGTCAACCTCGAGCCACTCCTTGACGTGGGTGTTGATCCCCGACGAAAGGCGCGAGGAGCGGCGATAGATTTCCACGTCGATCAGCAACTGTTCGGGGCTGAGGAACATCGACCCACCCAGTTGACCGGGACCCACCAGCAGGTCGGGCCACGCGAGTGTGACCATCGACCAGTTCAACGCCCGCTCGTAACTGGCGCGGATGCCCGGCACATAATGTCCCGTGCTTCCAGCCGAGGCTTCGACAGGCAAGCCGTAATAATGCGCCATCTCGGTCACAGCCGCGCCAAGCAGACCGTGCTCCACTTCGCTGCCGGTGAAACGTCCCGTGTACGGGTCCATGATCGATGGGCAGGGCGCATAGATCACCGGGTTGCCGGGCGCGGCGGCTTGCACTAGGCAGAGCGTGGCAATCGTCTCGCAGTTGGCAAGCAGCAGGGTGGAGATCAGGCTGGCGGGCGACGTGCCACCAAACATCGGCATGGGCATGATGGCGGCGGGGATTCCCCAGCCGACGGTTTCGAGGAAGGCGTCGGTGTGGTCGGCTTCGATGACCATCGGCGAGACGGGCGTGATCAAAAACGAAAACGGATTCAA
>CAILWD010000287.1 GCA_903837815.1 uncultured Chloroflexota bacterium
TCACACGCGCCGCGTATCTCAAAGGTACGCGGCGCGTTGAATTTAAGTTCTTTCTTGGCAGTATAATCACCCCATGTCCATTCTTTCCAATAAACATATTCTTCTCGGTGTGACGGGTTCCATCGCGGTCTACAAAGCCGCAGATTTAGCGTCCAAACTGGCGCAGGCGGGGGCGCTGGTGGATGTGATTTTCACTGAAGCGGGGGAGAAATTCGTCACGCCGCTCACGTTTCAATCGGTCACGGGACGCCGCGCCTACACCGACGCAGACCTGTGGGGTAATGAAGCCCATGTCCTGCACGTCAGTTTTGGCAAAACAGCGGATTTGCTGCTCATTGCGCCCTGCACGGCGGATACGATGGCTAAACTTGCGAACGGTATTGCCGATAATCTTCTCACGGTCACGGCGCTCGCGGCTCAATGTCCGCTGGTGATTGCGCCCGCGATGGACGGCGGCATGTTCGCCCACCCCGCCACGCAGAAAAATTTGGAAACACTCAAGGGGCGCGGCGCGACGGTGGTCGGTCCCGCCGAAGGACACCTCGCTTCGGGGCTGGTCGGTCCCGGACGGATGAGCGAGCCGGCTGAAATCCTCGGCTGTGTGCGGATGGCGCTTGGCAAAAGCGGAAAACTCGCGGGCAGGAAGGTCGTCGTCACTGCGGGCGGGACTCAGGAAGCCCTCGACCCGGTGCGGGTCATCACCAACCATTCGTCTGGCAAGCAGGGATATGCCGTTGCCCAAGCCGCCATCGATGCCGGCGCGGACGTTTGCCTGATCACCGCCCCGACGGCTCTCACCCCGCCCGTGGGTGCGCGCGTGGTCAAGGTGAAGAGCGCAAAGGATATGCTTGAAGCGGTCTTGTCCGAATCCGCCGATGTGTTGATCATGGCGGCGGCGGCGGCGGATTTCACGCCGAAGACGGTTGCCAAAGACAAGATGAAAAAGCGCGACGGCATTCCGCAGGTGGAACTCGAAGCTGCGCCGGATATCTTGAAAACAGTATCAGATCGAAAGCCGAGCCTTTTCAAAGTGGTGATCGGCTTTGCGGCGGAGAGTCAGAATCTTCTCGAAAACGCAAGCGAGAAGTTAAAATCCAAGAAACTGGATTTGATCGTGGCGAACGATATTTCCTCCGCAGATGCAGGCTTTGCGGTGGACACGAATCGAGTCACCTTATTGTTTGCAAACGGAACAAGTGAGTCCCTGCCGCTGGTGAGCAAAACCGAAGTGGCGGAAAAAATCATCGAACATACAGTGAGTCTTTTGGAGTAGCCATGCGTGTTTTGGTCATATCGGATATTCATGCAAATTTCACCGCGCTCGAAGCCGTCTTGAAGGATGCGGGACAGGTGGATGAGACCTGGTGCCTGGGCGATCTCGTCGGCTACGGTCCCGACCCGAATGCGGTCATCGAGGAGGTGCGCGAGATTCCCCGCCTGACCTGCATCCTCGGCAACCATGACACGGCGGTGATCGGCAAGATGCCGCTCGAAGCCTTTAATGGAGAGGCGCGCCGTTCGCTGGCATATCATGAGAAGGTTGTCTCCGCGAGCAACATGGATTTCATGCGCGCGCTTTCGTCGAATGTCAAAGTGCGCGGCGAAGCCACGCTTGCCCACGGCAGTCCGCGTGACCCGCTTTGGGAATATATTTTGAACGCGCTGACGGCGCGCCTGAACTTCGAACATTTCGACACTCCCTGGTGTTTTGTGGGGCATTCCCACATTCAAAGTGTTTTTGAACTGAATGAACAAAACGACCGCGTGACCTTCGACCAGACCAAGCCCGACCAGAAAATCCAACTGCGCTCGAAGCTGATCCTGAACCCCGGTTCTGTTGGCCAGCCCCGGGACCGGAATCCGAAAGCGGCCTATGCCATTTATGACACCGGATCCCGCACCTGGACCCCGCGCCGCGTGGAGTACAACGTCGCCGAGGTGCAGGCGAGAATCCGCGAGGCGGGGTTGCCTGAAAAACATGCAGCGCGACTTTCGGAAGGATGGTAGACTGGATGGTGGATGACAAAAGGTTGTCCACCGTCTTTTTTTTTGAAAGTGTGGTTGGAACTATTTGTCGATGTGAGCGTCTTTATCGGTAGAGAAATCGCCGACAGGTGAAAAGGAGAAAGCCATGAAAAAGATATTGCCCCTGAGTTTTGTTCTTGTTGCCGCATTGATTCTTGCCGCGTGTGCCAGCGCCGCGCCCGCCGCCGACTTTTTGGAAGGCGGAGCTGCTCCAGCCGCACCGCAGGAAGCATACGCGCCCGAAGCCGCCGACCAATCTGTTTCGAACACGAACAGCAGCGCGGGAGCCGCTTCCAGCGTGGATCGCATTGTCATCCAAAACGCCGACCTGACCATTGTCGTCTCTGATGTGAAGGGACGCATGGAAAGCATTCAGGCGATGGCGCAGCAGATGGGCGGATTTGTCGTCTCGTCCAACCTGTACCAGAGCTACACCGATAATAATGTCGAAGTGCCCGAAGCTCAAGTCACCATCCGTGTGCCTGCTGACCAACTTGACAAGGCGCTGGAGAAAATCAAGGACGGCGTGGTCGAAGTTCAAAATGAAACACGCACCGGCCAGGATGTCACTGCCGAGTACGTGGATTTGCAATCGCGCTTGAAGAATTACGAAGCCGCCGAAGCCCAGTTGGAAGAGATCATGGATACCGCCACCGAGACCGAGGACGTGATCAATACTTTCAATCAACTGGTGTATTACCGCGAACAAATCGAACTGGTAAAGGGACAGATAAAGTATTACGAGGAAGCCGCCGCGCTTTCCGCAATCAATATTCGTATTGTTGCCGAGGAGACCATCCAGCCGGTGGTGATCGGCAAATGGCAGCCGAAGGGCGTGGCGCTCGAAGCCATTCAGGATTTGGTCGATTACCTCAAGGGCTTTGTCGATTTCGTCATCCGCTTCGTGATCTTCATCCTGCCGGTGCTGATTACGATTTGCGCCCCGCTGTACCTGATTTTCCTGGGCGGACGGTTTGTCTTCCGCAAGGTGCGGGGCAACATGCCGAAGAAGGGGCAGCCACAGGAGACGCCGGTGAAGGAGAAGAAGTAATCAGTTGTCAGGGATGAGAGGGTCTGCGAAGGCAGGCTCTCTCTTTTTGTGATTTGATATCCGCATGGGTATAATCGGGATATGGAAAATCTAGCCCGCGAAGCGCTCTCGCTTTTCAACATCCACCTGACGGGGAGACATCTCCTGGCGTTGACCACCTACGAGCGCGAACTTTTAGAGTGGAATCAGAAATTCAACCTGACCGCCATTCGGGATGTGGAATCCATCCGCGTCAAACATTTTTTGGATTCGTTTTCCTGTGTGCAGGCGTGGAAAGCCAACCCGCCGCAGCGCCTTGTGGATGTTGGGACAGGCGCAGGGTTTCCGGGCATTCCATTGAAAATTCTCTATCCCGCCATGCAGTTGACGCTGGTCGAGTCGGTTGGCAAGAAAGTCAAGTTTTGCCAGCATATTGTAGAGGCGCTGGGATTGGAAAATGTAACCGTTGTCCATGCCCGCGCGGAAGACTTGGGGCAAAAGCCCGAACACCGCGAAGGGTACGATTGGGCGGTGGCGCGGGCGGTGGCAAACCTCAACGTGCTGGGTGAATATCTGCTTCCGCTGGTCAAGGTCGGCGGGACGGTTCTGGCGCAAAAAGGTGAAAGCGGACCCGCCGAAGCGCAGTCTGCTGAAAAGGCGATGAAGTTGTTGGGCGGAAAACTGAGGAAGTTGATCCCCGTCAATTTGCCCGGTGTCGCCGATGACCGTTACCTGGTGCTCGTGGACAAGGTCGCCGCGACTCCGCCGAAATATCCACGCCCCGCAGGGATGGCGACGAAGACGCCTTTGTAGGGGGCGGAGCGCCGCTCCGCCCCCTACACATCAACAACTCAACTCACTCAAAATCTCGATCTTGTCTTCCTTGTTGGGAATGATGCACAGGAATTCAAAAGGCTCGTCGCCGATGTTCTCGTAGAAGTGGGGCACGCCTTCGGGGATGAAGACCACATTCCCTTGTTTGACTTCGTAAATTTCCTCGCCAATTCCAATGCGGGCATGTCCGCGTAGGACGTATTGCTCATGCTCCACCGTATTGGTGTGGCGCGGCATTCCGCCGCCGGGCAGCATGGAGAATTTCCGCAGGGCGAAGTTGGGCCCTTCCTGCGAGGAGATCAACACCTGAATGGTGGTGTCCTTTCCAGCGGCGACGTTTTTGGCTTCGACTTCAGTTGAATGTTTGACGGTCATATTCACCTCTTCATAAATTGGACTCAACGTTTCCTGACGTTGAATTGAAAGCCAAAGTCTGGAGACTTTGGACTCCGATATTTATAACCCGTGCTGGATTGCAATCACCGCCGCCTGGGTTCTGTCTGAAACGCCCAGTTTTTCCAAAATGGCGCTGACGTGATTCCGCACTGTGCCTTCGGAGAGATGCAGTTGGGCGGCAATTTCGCTGTTGTTGATGCCTTTGGCGATCATCCGTAAAACGTCCAGTTCGCGCTCGGTGAGTTTTTCGGTCAGGATGGACGTGGGCTGGGTTTGCTTGCTGGCGACCTGGTTCAACAGTTTCCCCGCAACAGCGGGATCGACAAACGATTTGCCTTCCACTGTCCCGCGAATGGCTTCGATGAGTTTCTGGCGCGGCGTATCCTTGAGCAGGTAGCCCGAAGCCCCCGCGCGGATGGCGTCGAAGACCCACTCATCGTCGTCGTAGGTGGTGAGGACGAGGATTTTGATGTTCGGAAACTTCGCGCGGATTTCGCGGGTGGCTTCAATGCCGTTCATGACCGGCATTTTCAAATCCATCAAAATCAGGTCGGGCTGTTTTTTTGCGGCGAGTTCCAGCGCTTCGGCGCCGTCTTGTGCTGCGCCGACGACTTGGAAATCCTTCTCCAAATTGAGAAGCATTTCAAGCCCATCGCGGATCACTGCCTGGTCGTCACAGAGAAGAATTTTCATGGTGGGATTCCCGACGGTGGACGATGGGCCGTTGACCGTTTTCATCGTCCACCGTCCATTTTATTATATTGTCAATATAACCTTCGTGCCTTTTTCTTTCTCATCCTTCGACTCGCTCAGGACGGGGCTTTTCACCTTCAACTTCCCGCCCGCAAGTTCGGCGCGTTCGCGCATCCCCACCAGCCCGAAGTGACCTGTGGATTTTTCGCCGCGCGGGTCGAATCCCAAGCCGTCGTCTTCGATGGTCAGCGTGGTGACATGACCGTCATTTTCGAGCCGCACGCTGAAACTTTTGGCTTGCGAATGTTTGACGATGTTTTCGATGGATTCCTGCGCCACGCGATAGATGGTTTGCTCCACATCGGGGCTGAGGGAAGGCATGGGGTCTTGCAGGTCAACTTTCAGCGTGAGGCGGGAGCGGGCGGCTGCGGTTTCCGCCATGCGCTGAATTGCCAGTCCCAAGCCCATATCCTCCAGCGCATTCGAGCGCAAGGCTTTGAGTGCGCGACGGGTTTCATCTACGCCGCTGCGGGTTGACTCTAAAGATTTGTCGAGCAGTTCGCGGGTCTTGTTCGAGTCGATGTCGAAGTAGGCTTTGGCGGTTTCGAGTGAGACAGAAATGGCCGTGAGCGAGTGCGCCAGCGTGTCGTGCAGTTCGCGGGCAAGGCGGTTGCGCTCGCGGCTGACGGTGAGTTGTTCCAACGTGGAGGCGTAGTGCGTCAGGTTGGCGTTTGCCTCTCGGAGCGACTCGCTTTGTCCGCGCAGGCGCGAGACAAGCAGGCTGATGAAGACGCCCACCGCGATGAAACTGATGGTGCGGATGATGGCAATGAAAAAGAAGACATTCTGGCGCGTCATCGGGCTGGAGTAAATCAAGCCGAGTTCCAGCACAGTGGTGGCAACGCTGAAAAAGATGACGTGCGGCAGTTCGTATTCCCAGGCCACAAGCGCCAGTGCAACGAAGAGTACAGGCAGTTGGCGAAGCGCCATTCCTTCGGCGTTGGCAAGCGGACCGTTGGGAAAGCGTGGCGTAGCGAAGACATTAATGAGAATCGGCGCGGTGGAAATGGCAAGCAAAAGCAGGGGATAAAAGGCTTTCCCCATTTTTTTCTGCGCCCCGCTCCAATGAGTCAGGATAAGAAATGCAAGCGACACCAGCCCATTGGCGGCGTAGAAAAGATAAACAGGGCGAAAGGGGTCGCGGAGCGGGCGCGGTTCGTCCCGCGTGGGCGCGAACGGCTGACCCTGAATCCCCTGCTGAATAGGCGGGTTTTGCGAAATTGAAAGCCCCATCTGGGTGTACAACACAAAGTCCATCAGCGCGAGCGCGACGAGGAAGCCGATCCAAATCCATGCGGCGATGCGGAGGAAGCGGGTTGAGTCTGGGGTGGGCATGTGCAAATCTTATCATGAACGCCCGCGTGAGGCATGTGTTTGCTGTCACATCCCTGCGAAAATACCCATGACACAGGTCACGGAATAACTTTCACGTATTTCGTGGTTTATGATTTTGCCCTTCGGCTTCCCCTGCGGGGACGATGTCGCTCAGGACGGAATCCGTTTGACGGAATAAATCATTGATGATACCTTTGCCCTCGTTTGGAGACCCGCGTGCAAAAACTCAAGACAATTCTTCGCTCCGATGGCTTTATTTCCTCCGCGCTGATTTTGGGTGCAGCGGCGCTGATTTACCTGCCCTTCGTTTTCCGCTTTGGTTATTATTACGACGACTGGTATTTGATGTATGCCGCCGGCGCAAAAGGGACGATGGTCTTCCGCGAGATTTTCAGCATCGACCGCCCCCTGCGCGCACTGGTGATGATTCCCGCCTACGCCCTGTTCGGCAATCACCCGCTTGCCTACAACCTGAGCGCCTTCCTTTTTCGCCTCGTCAGCGGACTTTCCCTGTTGTGGATTTTGCGCCAGGTCTTTCCAAACCAGCGCTGGGCGGCGCTTTCCGCTTCCCTCTTGTTTCTAACCTACCCCGGTTTCCTCTCCCAACCCAACGCCATCGATTACCAGTCCCATCTCTCCGGGCTGGCGGCGGGAATGCTTTCGATTGCGCTGACGGTCAAAGCCATCCAACCGCAAAATTCGAGCAGCAAGGCGGCGCTCTTCACCGCCTCCATTTTGCTCGGCTGGTTTTATCTGACCCAAATCGAATGGTACATCGGACTTGAGTTTTTGCGCTTCGGGTGTATTTTTATCCTTGCCGCAGACCTCCGAAGTCTCCAAGATTTCGGAGGTCTAAAACAGCAGGCAATTCAATTCCTGCGCTGGTCGCTGGCTGTGATTTGGATTCCTGCCGTGTTTCTCGTCTGGCGGATTTTCTTCTTCGAGAGCGAGCGCGGCGCGACAGATTTGGACATGCAGTTCGACGGCGCGCTTTCTTCTCCGCTGGACTTCGCTCGAAGTTGGCTGCTGACCCTGATCAACGACTCCGCCGAAACTTTATTTTCCGCGTGGGTCGTTCCCTTGCAGCGTCTCAGCCTCCGCATGAGCAATGCCGACTGGCTGGCAGGGCTGGCA
>CAILWD010000288.1 GCA_903837815.1 uncultured Chloroflexota bacterium
GCCGGCAAACCCGAACTGCCCGTGGTTTTATTCACCGCCCAGCCCGACTTGAACTCGGCCCTGGATGCCCTGCGTTACGGCGCAACAGATTACCTGTTGAAACCCCTTAAACCGCAGGAAATCATCGAACGCGCCCGGAACATTCTCGCCGACCAGCATAAGGAAAGGCGCAAGCGTGAAATCACACAACAGATCGAAGCATTGCAGGCGGAACTAAAAAGCCTGACCAGCGGAGAGACGGGTTCCTTACAAACTGCGCCATTGGGCGACAACCGTTTTCTGAAACGCGGTTCCCTCGTATTGGATATGCACAAACGCCGCCTGATCCTGCGCGATCAACCCATCAATATTCCCCCCACCTCGTTCGACTACCTGCTGGTTTTGGCGCGCCATTCGCCCGACGTGGTCAACTACCAGACTTTGGTCGCCGAAGCGCAGGGCTACCAGACCGACGCACGCGAAGCACAGGAACTGACAAAATGGCACATCCACCAACTGCGGCAGGCGCTCGAAGAAAACGCGCGCGATCCCTCCATTTTGATCAATGTGCGCGGAACAGGCTACCGCCTGGTGGCGGACTAACCTTTCACCCGTATTTTTTCCCTTTGCAAACCCCGCCTCCAACTTACCCGGAGGCGGGTTCTTGTTTAGACATTCCCAACTTTCCCCAACTTTCCCACCCTCATCCCATCGTTTACCGGAGGCAGATTGTGGATAATTGCTATCATGACCACAATCGATTCTCCCGCCAAAGACCAAGTCTGTATCCTTGTCGTTGACGACCACCCAAATACAGCGGCGACATTGGCGCGCGCCCTTTCTCAACTGGGAGGCGACGTGGATGTGATTTCAGCCAGCAGCGGGCGCGATGCCCTTGACAAGGTTAGAACTGTTGGAGTGGATATTTTGTTTACCGACATGATCATGCCGGAAATGACGGGTCTCGAATTGATCGAAAAAATGCAAAACCACCCCGCTGGCAGGCCTGCTTTTACCTATCTCGTCACTGCGTATGACGTGCCCGGCCTGAAGGTGACAGCCCAACGGCTAAAGGTGAATGAAGTCATCGTCAAGCCTGTTCGACCCGAGCGCATCTGTCAGATTGCGGCGAACGCCATCAAAGAGATGAAGCAATCGACAAGACCCATAAAACCCCCGGAAAAAGTCAGAAAGAAATTTAAAATCCTGGTGGCAGATGACAGAATGGATAATGTCATGCTGTTGGCGCGTTATCTGGAGTACGAAGGCTATGAAAACATCTCTGCCCGCGACGGGCTGGAAACGCTGGACAAGGTCCGCGATGAACTTCCCGACCTGGTTCTATTGGATGTAAACATGCCCTACAAGAATGGTTTTACCGTGCTGGAGGAAATCCGCAACGACCCAGCCATCCAGCACATTCCGGTCATCATCCTCACCGCGGCGCGTCTCGACCCGACTGATGTGCAGTCGGGATTGAATCTAGGCGCGGACGATTATGTGACCAAACCTTTCGACCGCCACGAGTTGATGGCCCGCATCCGCACCAAACTGCGGGTAAAGGAAGCGGAGGATGTCATCCGTCGCCGCAACCGCGAACTGAACTTACTGCCTGAAATTGGAAAGGAATTGAGCGCCCGCACCAACATCGGCGAACTGGTCACTGTTTTGCTCCGCCGTTGTGTCGAGACTCTTGGAGCCATTTCGGGGCACATTCTCATTATGAATGCAGATGGCAGGGAACTGAAGAAAAGCTATACCCGCCTGGAGATCGAAATCGCTTTTCCTAATCTCAACAGTTTCCTGAATGAGATTAACGAAAACCGTCAGGGGCTGGTTATTCCAGACACGCAAAAATTGGAAAACTGGGCGGCAGGGCAGGTCAATCTGCTTCATTCAGCGATCATCGTGCCCCTGCATGGTCGTCAAGAATTGTTGGGGGTATTGGTTCTTACCCATGAACAGGAAAATTACTTCAACCTCGATCACCTGCTTCTCCTGCAAGCCATTGCAAGCCAGGCGGCAATTGCGGTCGAAAATGCGCGCTTATATGCGGATGTGGAGCAGGAACAAAAACGCCTTGCGGCAGTCCTGCAACATGCCGCGGAAGCCATCCTGATGTTCGATGCCAATGGACGGTTGGTTTTGTCAAATCCGGCAGGCGAAAAGTTGTTCACTGATTTCAAGGCAAATTTGCGTCAGCCTCTTCCCGCAAACAGTGGGTATGACGCTTTCACGAGGATGCTGGATGATGCTCGTCAATCCAATCTCTCCAAATCGGGCGAAGTGACCTGGCCTGATCAGCGCATATTCGTAACCTTGATCACCCCCATCGAAGACGGCGGTCAGGTCGCCATCTTGTATGACGTGACCCGCTTCAAAGACCTCGACAAGGTGAAGAACGAATTCATCGCCACCGCCTCGCATGACCTAAAGAGCCCGATCACCACCATTGCGGGATTCAGCGCCCTGCTTGGGCAGGCAGGCCCCTTGAACGAGCAGCAGAAGGATTTTGTGGAACGCATCCGGGCCGCCACACAGAACATGAGCGAACTGGTGCAAAACATGATTTCCCTTGCGCAAGTAGACCTGCAAGCCGCGCAGAATCACGAGGATGTAAATCTGGAAAAATTGCTCAGCGAGGTGGTGGATGAACTCAACCCGCAGGCAGCCTCAAGAGAACAGCGCATACATGTCAAACCACCCACCACACCGGCGCATGTGCATGGCGAAACATTCCAGCTAAAACAGTTATTCCGCAATCTAATCGGCAATGGTCTCAAATATTCGCCGCAGGGAAGCAAAATTTCGGTCACGACACAGGTGGAGAATAAAACTGTAAAAATCGACGTACAAGACACGGGATACGGAATTCCCGCCGCCGACCTGCCCTTTATCTTCGACCGCTTCTACCGCGTGCGAAGCGGAAACACCAGCCAAATTGAGGGCAACGGACTTGGTCTGGCTATCGTCAAATCGGTGGTTGAACAACATGGCGGCCAGGTGAATGTGCAAAGCAAATTAAACAGCGGCACATGTTTCAGCGTCTCCCTGCCGCTTTTATTCAAAAAGGATATGTAGATGTTCCAGACCCAATATGAACTGGAAGAATTCGTTCAGGGATATCCCTCGCTCGAAGGAGAAAGCAATTTATGAAAAATTCACCCGTTGCATCAAAGGGACGTTTCAATCTGCGCGTCAAACTGCCGCTTGCCATCATCACATTACTGGTACTCTCCTTTGTATTCGTGACCGGGCTGAGCGTTTTGGTGTCGAGGTCGACCTTGATTAAAACGCTTAAGAACAGCCTTGCAACAGAGGCATCCCTTCAGGCAGAAGGCATTCGTTCGTACCTGATATGGACTCAGAGTATGGCAATCGATATCAGCACCGTGGCCGAGGCGATCCCTCTCGATGAGGAATCCAGCAAGAAGGTCATCGAGAACATGCTCGCCGACAACGAGCAAATTGTCGGTTCGACGATTGCCTACGAGCCCTACAAATTCAAACCCAATATGGAGTTTTGGGCTCCCTATTACAACCGAACAAATGACGGGCAATTGGTGTTTACCCAGTTGGGAACGCCGGAGAACAATTACCCTGCGCAGGATTGGTACAGTCTTGCAAAAAAAGCAGACGACATCATTTTGTCGCCGCCATACTTCGACGCCGGCGGCGCGAAGATCTGGATGGTGACATGGAGTGTGCCCTTCCATGGCGACTCGAATGAATTGATAGGCGTTGCCACGACAGATATCGCCTTTTCACAGACGCAGGAAATCGTGCGTCGAATTGCAGTCGGCGAGCAGGGGTATGCCTTTTTGGTGGACCCGAACGGAGTGGTCTTGGGTATTGGCGAACAAGGCGGTCAGTACAAAATCATGGAAGACAACATGTCGATGGCAGGATCGCCGGAACAGGCCGCCGACTGGAATCAATTGGTTGGCGACATGCTGCAGGGGAAGTCGGGTTTCGTCAATCTGGTGGATCCACAGGGGAAAGCTGTGTTTGTGGCTTATGAGCCAATTGGGATGGATACAGGCTGGTCGTTGGGGCTGGCTTTTCCACAGGAGGAACTGTTCCGCCCGGCTGTTCAGTTGATGAACAATTTGATATTCGGTTCGGTATTGGTCCTTGCGGTTGCCATTGTAATTTTGCTCTTCCTGTCGCGTTCCATTACGGGGCCTCTTCAGGAAATCACCTCTTGGGCGCAGTCATTCTCCCAGGGCCAAACGTGGCGGAACATGCAGCAATCCGGTCGCCAGCTCAAAATCGACACCAATGATGAGATTGAGGACCTGGCCAATGCGTTTGACCATATGAGCAATGAACTGGCTTCAACCATGATTACGATGGAAAAACGCGTGGTAGACCGCACCAAGGCCCTCGAGACTTCCACTGAAGTCAGCCGTCGTCTGTCCACCATTCTCGACCAGAAAGAATTGGTAACCGAGGTGGTGAACCAGGTGAAGGATGCCTTTGGCTATTATCACACTCAAATTTATTTCTTCGATGACAATGGCGAAAACCTGGTCATGGCGGGCGGTACCGGAGAGGCTGGCAGGATGATGCTTGCAAGGGGCCACAAACTTGCCAAAAGACGTGGGCTTGTGGGACAGGCGGCGGAGAACAACCAGACCATCCTTGTGGCGGATACGTCTCAAAGCCCGGATTGGTTGCCCAACCCGCTTCTTCCTGAAACCAAATCGGAGGCGGCGATCCCAATCTCCCTGGGCAATCAGGTTTTGGGTGTGCTGGATGTGCAACACAACATCGCCAACAGCCTGCGGCAGGAAGATCTTGACGCCTTGCAATCCATTGCGAACCAGGTTGCCGTTGCGGTGCAAAATTCACGGTCCTACGCAGAAGTTCAACGCAACCAGACCCTTTTGGCCGAGGCGCTCAAGGCTGCCCGCCTTGGCAATTGGGAATATGACTTCGAAAAAGACCTCTTTGCCTTCAGCGATGAGTTTTATTCAATCTTCCGCACCACTGCCGAAAAGGTGGGTGGCTATAAAGTGTCATCGGCCGACTATGCCAAGAATTTCGTCCACCCCGATGATGCAGCGCTTGTGGGGAATGAAATTCAAAAAATTGTGAATTCCAAAGAGCGTTTCTCGCAAACGCGTCTGGAACATCGCATCATTTTTTCGGATGGAGAGACGGGCTATATCGCGGTGAATATCAATGTGGAACGCGATGAGAATGGGAAGATCACCCGCTGGTATGGCGCCAATCAGGATATTACAGAACGCCGCCGCCTCGAAGAAACCAACCGCAAACGCGCCGAACATCAGGAAGCCATCAACCTCATCACACAAAAGATACAAAGCACGAACAGCATTGAAATGGCGTTACAGGTGGCGGCGCGCGAGTTGGGCCATGCAATGGGGATGAAGCCCACCGTCATTACGCTGGAAAAGGATGACTTCGCGCAAAAAAAGCAGGCAACTGGATAGGAGAGAAACAACATGATAAGAAAATCCGCCCACATATTTTTTATAACACTCATTGCCGCAACCATGCTGGGAGCCTGCGCCCAAGCCCAAACTTCTGTTGAAAAGAAACCCATTCGAATGGGATGGAGCCTCTACCCCGGCTGGTATCCGCTGGTCATCGCCCAGGAAAAGGGAATCTTCGAAAAACACGGGGTCGAAGTCGAACTGATTTTATATTCCACCTACGACGATACCGCCCCACAAATTGCATCCGGATTTGTGGATGCTGCCGCCCTGGTGCTCGGCGACGCGCTTTTGGAGGATGTTGGCAATTATGCCTCGGTTGTATTGGTTACAGATAATTCGCACGGGGCCGACCAGTTGATCGCATCGCCCGAAACTCTCCAAACCCGCGACTTGCGAGGCAAACGGATTGGATTCTCTGTGGGCACATTCGGAGAATTGCTGGTACACGAAATGCTAAAGAAATACAACGTCGACATCAACGAAGTCAGCCTGGTGGAAGTGCCCCCAGAACAGGTTCCAGCCGCCATTCCCTCTCAAATCGACATCGGTCATACCTTCGAGCCGTTTGCAACGCAGGCGCAAATCAATGGCAACGGCATCCTCTTTACCAGCGCCGACGCGCCCGGTATTATTGTGGATACCGTTGTCTTCCGCAATGCGTTTTTAAAAGAACGCCCTGAAGATGCGCGTAATTTCATCAACGCCTGGTTTGAAGCGGTTGAATACTGGCAGGCAAATCCGGAGGAAGGGAATAAGATCATCGCCGCCGAGACAGGGCAGGACGTTAAAGATGTGAGCGATGAGGGCGTCAAATTCTTCAACCGCGACGCCAATATTGCCACTTTCAAACCCGGACCAGATACAACATCCGTCCATTTCACGGCCCAAATGGAATTGCAATTCCTGGTCGAGACCGGCGTTCTCACCAAACCGGTGAACGTTGACAATATCTTAAACGCCGGATACCTGCAATAAAGAGGAGTGAGACAAACCATGAATACCACTCTTAAAAAAAGAGCCTTCAACTTTGGCTGGAGCGGGCTGAGCCTGCGGGTAAAACTTATCGCCATCCTGCTGGTTGTAGCGCTCACGCCCATCCTGATCATTACCTATATTGCAGACAACCGTCAACAAGCCAGCCTGACCAACGATGCCAATATCAAATTACAAAACGCCGCCGCGCTGGTGGCCACTCAAATTGACTCGTTCACTCTCGACAATCTGAATGTCGCCCGCGCAGAAGGACAGTTGCCCGTCATTATAGACTACGTTACGCTTCCTGCCGCAGAGCGTCCTGGCAGTCTTGAAGAAAGACGCCTGAACGCCCTGCTTTTGGCTATATCCCGTCAAAATCCGGTCTACCTCAACTCGGTGGCAATTCTCGACCTCAACGGCATTACGCTGGCAGACACTAACCCAGGCGCAATCGGATTGGACCGTTCCAATCGTTATTACTTTCAAAATGTAGTTGAGACCAACTTGCCATACGCCTCCACGCTTGAATACGACACCATAACAGGCCGCGCATCACTCTACATCGCTGCGCCCGTTCGCACCCGCGGCGGTGTCTTGGTTGGAGTGTATCGCAAGCGTTTTGATGCGGCGATTCTACAGTCCTTCGTCGCAAACCAGGCGGGTCTGGCAGGCGAACAATCCTTTGCCGTGTTGCTGGACGAAAACCATGTGCAACTCGCGCACGCAGCAAATCGCGATGTTGTGTACAAATCCGTTGTGCCGTTGTCGCCCGCCGACCTCGTCGAGTTGCAAAAACTGCGCTTCATGCCGCCGGGGACAGCGGAAGAACTTTCAACCAATATTCCCGACTTCCAGGCAGGCTTGAA
>CAILWD010000289.1 GCA_903837815.1 uncultured Chloroflexota bacterium
CCCGACGAAGCAATCTCATGGGATATGAAGATTGCTTCGTTGCCGCTACGCAGCTCCTCGCAATGACATAAACCACTATGAATATCACTCCCCTTGACCCTTGGATAAAAGAAAAAACAAACGGCGTTGACCTTCGGGCTTGGCAACTGTCAAAGTTGAACGAGACTTTGGCTCTGGCGCGGAGCAAGAGCGCGTTTTATAAAAAGCATTTCGAGGGATTGCCTGAAACGCTTACCAGTTTGGATGACCTGCGGCAGTTCCCGATCACCACGGCGGAGGACATCCGCCAGAATCCGCTGCGATTTGTGTGCGTGCCGCAGGGCGAGATTCAACGCATCGTGACCCTGCAAACTTCGGGGACAACGGGGGAACCGAAGCGAATCTTCTTCACCGCCGAAGACCAGGAACTGACGATTGATTTCTTCGGCGTGGGTATGTCCGTGCTGACAGAGCCTGACAAGCGGGTCTTGATTTTTCTGCCTGGCGAAACGCCCGGGAGCGTGGGCGACTTGCTGCGGATGGGACTGGAACGCAAGGGCAGAAAGCCCATCCCGTACGGCATGGTCAAAGACCCGTTTCATGCGCTGGACGTGATGGAAAGTCAGCAGGCGGATTGCCTCGTTGGGTCGCCGACTCAAATCTTGAGTCTGGCGCGAAGGTGGAAGCAGAAGAACAAAGCGCCTCGCACGGTTTTGCTTTCGACGGATTACGTCCCTGCGGCGATTGTCAACGTGTTGGAATCTACTTGGGGCTGCAAAGTCTTCAATCACTACGGAACGACCGAGATGGGCTTGGGCGGTGGCGTGGAATGCGAGGCGCATCGCGGTTATCACCTGCGCGAAGCGGACATGCTTTTCGAGATTGTGAATCCCGAAACGGGCGAACCTGTCCCAGACGGAGAATACGGCGAGGTGGTCTTCACCACGCTGACTCGGCGCGGAATGCCGCTCGTCCGTTACCGCATGGGAGACCGAAGCCGCTTTCTCTTGGGCGATTGTCCGTGCGGGACGAAACTGCGGACGATGGAAAAGATTCGCGGGCGGTTCAGCGGGTTTGTCCGCGTGGGCAATGAGACATTGAAACTCCCCGACTTCGACGAGGCGTTGTTCCCCATTCAAGGGTTGCTCAATTTCTCAGTAACAGTATCAGGCTCGGGCGGGGATGAAAGTCTGCTGGTTGAGGCGAAAATGCTCACAGACGAGGATTCAACCCGTGAGGTGGAACAGGCTATCGAGTCGCTTTTCCAAAAAAGAAAAATCATCAAGTGTTATCATAGTCCCAATGAAGTCGGCAGCCTGCTGAAGCGGGTGATTTTGGATAAACGAGGAAACGATGGAAAATCTTTATGAGACGATGGTCAGCCTGTTGGGGCGGGGCGAAAATTTTGCAGTGGCGACCTTGTTCGATAAGACTGGTTCGGCGCCGCGAAGCGACGGCGCGAAGATGGTCGTGCGGGCTGACGGTTCGATTGCGGGAACCATCGGCGGCGGACGGCTGGAGGCTGAGGCGATTGGTCTTGCCAAAGAGATGATTACGGCGCGGAAGACGGTGGTGCATTCGTTCAACCTAACCAGCCGTGACGCGGCAGGCTCGGACATGATTTGCGGCGGCGTGGGCGAAATTCTGATCGACTTCATCGACGCGGGCGATGCAAACAATTTGAAGGTTTATGCCGAAGCGGCTGACATCGTGAAGCGCGGCAAGCGCGGCTGGCTGATTACGATCTTGGGAAAGCCCGCCGCCGACGGTGGAATCAGCCGACAACAATGTCTGGTCAAACCCGACAGGTCGCTGGTGGGCGAAGTGACTTGCGACCCATACCTGCTGGAAAAACTGATTTCTGGTCCCGCGAAGATTACGTTGCACTCGGAGATTTTCGACGACCAGCGTTTTCTGGTGGAGCCTTTGCGCGAGGGCGGCACGGTTTATATTTTTGGCGCGGGGCACGTCTCGCAAAAGATTGCGCCACTCAGCGAAAGCGTCGGCTTCAAAACGGTTGTGCTGGACGACCGCGCAGACTTTGCCAACCGAGAACGATTCCCCGAACCTATCGAAGCCAAAGTGATTGAAACCTTCAAAAAATTGCCCGAGCTTGACATCGATGAAAACAGTTATTTGGTGATCGTCACCAGGGGACATCTCTTCGACAAGCATGTGCTGGAACAGGTGGCGAGAAGCAAGGCGGCATACGTCGGCATGATCGGCAGCCGCAACAAGAGAGAACTGATCTACGAGGAGATGGTCTCTCACGGCTTCACACGCGAGGAACTCTCACACGTCTATTGTCCCATTGGCACAAATATCGGCGCGGAAACGCCCGAAGAACTGGCGGTCAGCATCGTTGGAGAGTTGATCAAGGTCAGGGCGGAGAAGAACGCGCCGAAGAAGGAAGGTCCCCCTGCACCGTGTTGCGAAATCAAGGCTGTGTAGTTGGAGTCCAGAAGTTTTACTTCTGGACATATCATCCGCAAGTGGAACTTGCGGACTCCCCCCATTTCACAAAACCCACCTGACTGTCCCCGTTTCTTTCGTGTCATAGCCACCCAGGTTATTAATTTCCTCTTTCGCTTGCGGGGTATCCAGCCATTGTTTGAGCACCTGCACCGCGTCCAATTCCCATTTGTCGGCGGGGATGACGAGGTCGTAGCGTTCGGTGGTCAGCAGTTTGAAGCCAAGCCCAAACGAAAGCGCGGCGGTCTCCACGCCCAGCCCAACTTCCGCCCGTCCCTTGTTGACGGCGCGCGCCACC
>CAILWD010000290.1 GCA_903837815.1 uncultured Chloroflexota bacterium
CCCGGTTTGGAATCTTTCGTCGAAACCGTCAAAGATGGGAACGCCTCCGCTTTGCGGGGGATATACGTCTCCAACGTCATGGCTTTTGGGATTGAGCAACAGCCCGCCGGTTATCCCGGTTATGTCTCCAACGCTGACGGGGTGGTCACTCAGTTCAGTATTGCTTCGGAAGTGGGGAATGTGGGTCTCCTTGCTCACAACACCCATGCAGGTGCTTCCTTCTCGAACATTCAGCAGGGCAGCATGATTGTCCTGGTCTATGGCGACGGACACACCGAAACTTTCATGGCGCAAAGCCTCCAACATTACCAGGCTCTGGACCCCTACAACCCCTACAGCCAGTTCAAAGATTTGGAAAGCCTGACCACGTTGACCGCCGAGGAACTCTTCAACAAGGTTTATCGCGGCGACTACCACCTGACCCTCCAGACCTGCATCGAAAATAACGGCAACTCAAGTTGGGGCAGGTTGTTCATCGTGGCGGTTCCTGTGGACAATGTGAGACTAAACAAAACGGAAAAAAGTTTGGAAGCCATTGCCACCCTGATTTCCAGAAGACATCTTGATTAGTGTTTCTCCTCAAAGGAGCCCGGAGATTTAAGTCTCCGGGCTCCTTGTTTTTATGGCAGTGGAGTCAGTGTCGGCGTTGGTGTTTCGGTTGGGGTGGGCGTCTCCGTCGGCGGAAGGATTACCGGGGTCGGAGTCTCTGTAGGCGTGAAGGTGGGAGCGGGCGTCTCTGTTGGGGTGACGGTTGGCACAGGCAGGTCGATATTGAGGGTGATGCGCTCGTCCACCTCGGCCTTGTCGCCGACCAGGGTCAGGCGCAGTGAAACCTTCCCGTTCGGGAAGTCTGCCACGTTCCAGTTGTAGAGTGTGCCGTTTTCAACCGGCTTGTCGCTTTCGACCAGCACAGTCCACGAAGCGGGGTCGGCGCCCTGACCAAATTCGAGAATCCACTTCTTGAATCCGCTGTCTGCGGCGGCGGAGCCTTTGATCTCCACCGTGTTGGAAGTAACCGAATCCCCGTCTTTGAGATTGAACTCGATGACGGGTTGTGGGTCATTCTCCTTGCAGGCGCGTTCGGGCGCAAAATACGGGTTGCGGGGCAAGCCACGGTCTTCGAGCCAGAATTTTCCATCCCCTGTGCCCAGCCAGTCACGCGCCCATTTGTCGGTGACGTTCAAGACCTTGACTTCTTCGCTGGGACCTTCGCACTCCTTCGAGGCTTCGTAGCCGGTCCACAAATCGATCTTGGCTTTGCGCAATAGGTCTTGTTCGGGCGGCAGCGGAGGCTGATCGGCGGCGAAGACTTCGGTGTATTGACTTCCGCACTGGTCGGAGGGCTGGGTTCCGGAGAGACCGCAGACCACCATGTCCACAATTCCGGGGGGACGATTGAACGGGGTGGGCGCGCCATTTGTGAGGTGGGGGACGGCAAACTCCATGAACTGCGACCAGATTGGGGCGGCGCCGCTGAGTCCCGACGAGCTGACCATCGGGGTGTAGTCTGCATTGCCGACCCAGACGCCGGTCACAAGGTCGGCGGTGTATCCCATCGTCCAGTTGTCGCGGATGTCGTTGGTGGTTCCCGTTTTCGCCGCGACAGGGAAGGAGAGGTTGAGGCGGGAGTTGCGTCCGAAAGTGAAGGAACGCGCTTCGTTGTCCGAAAGGATGGACGAAATCAAATAAGCATGTTCGACGCGGATGACCTGTTCACCCGCCTGCGGTTGATACTCGTAAATCACGTTGCCTGCAAAGTCGGTGATCTTGAGGATGGCGACAGGCGGAACTTTTTGCCCGCCGTTGGCGATGACCGCGTAAGCGGAAGTCATGTCGATCAGGCTGACGTCGCCGCCGCCGAGGGTGAGCGACAAGCCGTAATCGTCGCGAGTGAGGGAGGTGACGCCAAGCCGCTCCGCCATGCCGATCAAACCCTCTTTTTGTTCGGTGTTCGGGTCGTCGTAAATGCCGACAAATTCCAGCGCTTTGACGGCAGGGATGTTGAACGAGTTGGCAAGCGCCGTCCGCACGGTCAGGCCGCCGTGGAAGGTGCCGTCGTAGTTGCGCGGCTCGTAGGGCGGATTCGCGCCGTCGGGGAATTGGGTGGGCACGTCCCAGATCCAGGTGGAGGGAGTCCAGCCTTTTTCGAAAGCCGCGAGATAGGTGAACGGCTTGATGGATGAACCCGGCTGACGCGTGGGACTGGTCGCCATGTTGATCTGCCCCGAAATCGCGTCGTTGTTGAAATCGGGCGAGCCGACCATCGCCAAAATCTCACCCGTCGATGGGCGGATGGCGACCAGGGCTCCGTTCTTGGTGTTGTTATCGACCATCGTCGCCACCTGGTTCGTGACCAGTTGCTGGGCGGTGTCCTGCATGGCCGGGTCGAGGGTGGTGTACACCACAAAGCCCGAACGGTAGATGGTTTGCGCGTCGTACTGTTCCTCCAACTTCGAGCGGACAAAGTTCACCCAATGCGGATATTTTGAATCGAAGGAAGGCTGGCGGAAAGAGTAGACCTTCATCTCGTCTGCGGCCTGGGTGGCGGCAAGCGGGTCGATGCAGATGGGCGTCAGGCTGTTGCTGACCGTGATGCAGTTATTCTGCGCGCTCATCTCGAACATCAGCACCAGCACCTGCTGCTGGCGGATGAGCGTATCCTGCGGGTTGGTGTAGATGTCGTACACGGCAGGCGACTGCGGCAGGCCGGCAAGGAAGGTGGCTTCGCCCAGAGTCAGGTCTTTGGCGGTTTTGCCGAAGTAGGTCTCAGCGGCGGCTTCGACCCCATAGGCGAGGTTGCCGTAATAGATTTCATTCAGATAGAGTTCGAGAATTTCGTCCTTGCTGTAGCGGCGGGTGATTTCAGCGGCTAGGATGATCTCACGCGTCTTGCGGGTGTACGTGCGCTGGGTTCGTTCTTCGGGCGAGAGCAAAAGCGCCCGCGCTAGTTGCTGGGTGATGGTGGATGCGCCGCCGCCCTGTCCGTCGGTGCGGTAGTTTTCCCACAGAGCGCGGATGATGGCGGCCAGGTCGAAGCCAGGGTGGTTGTAGAATTCCTTGTCTTCGGTGGCGATGGTGGCGGCCACAAGGTTTGGCGAAATTTGCGCGAGCGGAATGTAGGTGCGGCGTCCCGCGTTGGGGTCGAGGAGTTCGTACAAGACCTGTCCGTTGCGGTCGAGGATGCGGGTGGTCTCGAACTGCGAGGCGCGGTTCTTCAAGTCGCCCACATCGGGGAGGTCTTTGGCAACCTGATAATACTTGTAAACAAAGAACGAACTTGCAATCAAGCCTACGACAACCAGGGCAAAGGCCGAGAAGATCAGTCCGCGCAAGAGGCAGCCCCAATTCTTGAAAGAATGAGGGATGAAGGAGGAAGGATGAATATTCGGCGGTGATGGGGGAGGGTTGAAGGTTTGCCGCTGGACGTTGGGCTGCGAGCGCGGAATCGAAACTGGCGGTGTTGGCGGCTGGGTTGGCTGTGCTTGTTGACGGCGTGCCGGGGTGTAGGCAGCCGGCGTGACCCGCGTGCCTTCCACGTCGATCTCGTTGACGCGGCGCGGCAGGGGCATGTTGTCCTTGTCCAGTGCGGGGCGATGGTAGGGATCGTTGAGTTGGGAGGGAGGCTCGGTTGGCAAGGGAGCGGGCGTCCCCCGTGTTTCTTCCTCGGACCTTAGAATTCGGCGTAATCGGTCGTTATCTTCGTTGCTCATAGTCTTTTCTCAAACACAAAGGACACAAAGGTCACGAAGGTTTTCTTTTATTGTTGTTCTCCTTTGTGCTCCTTCGTACCCTTCGTGTTTAACGATTTTATTTCGGCTTGCTCAACACCAGCAGGTTCAGCGAACCCTTCTGGCAGATTTCTCCGTTTTGATTTTTTACCGTCACCGTGGCGGTCATCGAGCCGCCGCCGATGCGCGGCAGGGCTTTGGTGTCGGTGACTTCCAATTCGGCGCTGATCGTATCGCCGATGAAGAAGGGCTTGACGAATTTCCACTCGTTGATTTCGCGGAAGGCAAGCACCGTCCCTTCGAGCAGGCCGGTGCGCATGATCAGGCCTGTGGCGATGGACAGCCCCAAAAGTCCGTGCGCGATGCGTTGCCCAAACTGGGTTTTGGCGGCAAATGCCGCGTCGGTGTGGATCTGGTTGAAGTCGCCGGTCAGCCCTGCGAATCCGAAAATATCCGCCTCGCCCACCGTCCGCCCGACAGTTGTCACTTTTTGTCCAACTGAAAATTCCTCGAAATAAAGTCCTGTCATTTCTCTCTCCTTGTTTACCTGCATCAAATTATACCTTTGACCTATCGCCATTTCGCTCGTACAATTGGCGCCATGCGCGATTGGTCTTTAAATCCCGGCGACCCGCTTTACCTTTCCATCGCGGCAGATGCCCGCCTCTGCCAGCCCGACTACCTCAACGACCACATCTGGGAAGTGGATTTGGGCGCGGGGGACGCGGAACGTGCCTTCGTCTCGCTCTATACCACGTACGGGCTGCGCGCCCGCTCGATGCGGATTTTCCTGCGATTTACGGAAAACAACGTCTCCATCACAGACCCTAACACCTTTGTCGTCAAACCGTCACTGCGCCGCTCCTACCCAAACTTCCTATCGCTTGATTTTGTTCCCTTTGAAAACCTCCAGGTGACCGCCGAATACTGGGTTCCCGAATCCCATGCGGTGGCGGGGCGCCTGCTCCTCGTCAACAAAAGCACGGCAACGCGCCAAATCCAGTTGGAGATCTGCGCCACGCTTGCCCCGCTCGACGGGCAATCCATCATCCCCACCCAGCAACAACTTGTCAACATTCTTGCAGGACAAACCAGCGGAATCGCCCCCGTCATCTTCATGACCGGCGGACCCAAACACGGCAGCGGACCCTATGCCTCCCTCATCCTCGACCTCGAACTGGGACCGGGCGGCACGCGTCAAATCTCCTTTGCCGAAGCCGCGCTGGATACCGTGGCAACCTCCTTCGAACTGGCGCGCCGCTCCGCAGCCCGCCCCTGGGAAGCCGAACGCGCCCGCATCGAACTGCTGAACGCCTCGCAGACTCTCGATATCCGCACCGGCGACCCCGATTGGGACGCGGCTCTGGCGTTCAGTCAGACCGCCGCGCTGGGTTTGTTCTTCGGCGCGGGCGAACACCTGCCCAACCCGTCCTTTGTGGCGGCGCGTCACACCGACAATGGCTTCTCGCGCAAAGGTGACGGAGCAGATTATCCGCCCTCTTGGAATGGCCAGACTCCGCTGGACGCATATTACCTCGGCGGCATTTTGCACGGCGCGCCGCAGGTAACGAAGAACCTCATCCTCAATTTCCTCGCCACGCAGGATGAAGACGGCGAAGTGGATGGCAGGCCCGGCATTGCCGGTCAACGCGGGAAACTGCTCGCCGCGCCCCTGCTCGCCAGCCTTGCGTGGAAATATTTTCAAACCACAGGGGACGAATCCTTCCTTGCCGAAACCTTCCCCAAACTGATCAAATTCTTCTGGTCGTGGTTTTCTTCGGCACACGACCGCAACCGCGACGGCTCGCCCGAATGGGACAACCTCCTCCAAACAGGATTCGACGACAACCCCATCTTCGATGTCTGGCATCCCTGGTCGCAAGGGCTGGATATTTCGCTGGCGCATAGCCCGTCGCTCGAAGCCATGCTCTATCGCGAAGCAAAGTCCATCGAAAAGATTTCCGTCCAACTCGGCAAGCCCGCCGAAGAAACCGTGCTGGTGACGGCGCAAAGCGAAATCCTCAGAAACTCGCTCGCCGCCGCCTGGAACCCGGACCAGAGTTTTTACTCGTACCGCGACCGCGAAACCAAACAAGTCTCGACGGGCAGAGTCATCGCAAAAAAGCGGGGCGACGGCAACATGCGCCCGAAGGAAGAATTCGAGAAGGGTATCCGCCTGCTGGTGGAAATCCAGACCAACAATCCAGCCGCGAAACGCCCCGAGGTGGAGATCTGCGAATTCTTCAGCAAAACCAAGGGCGAGGTCGAAGTCATTCAGGGGCACCAGTTCCAATGGCGCACAGGCGGATTGGTCGCCACCACCCAAAAATTGTTCACCCGCGTCGGCAAGGTCAGCGTAACCGGGCTGGACGAGAAGGACAAAATCGTCGTCAAGTTGATCGACACCACCGGCGAAGATTTGACCCTCGCCCTGCCGCTTTGGGCGGGCGCGACAGAGGAACAGCAGGCGAACGCTTTGATTGGGCGCAACTTGATGACCGCCGACCGTTTTGACCGTCCCTTCGGGCTGCCCTCGCTCACCGCTTCGCCCGACCCCGAAGCGGACTCTGTCTCGATGAGCGTACTACTCCCCTGGAACCAGTTGATCGGCGAAGGCTTGCTGGCTTACGGTTTCCGCGCCGAAGCCACCCGCCTGACCGCCCACCTGATGAACGCGGTCATCCAGAACTTGAAGCAGAACCGCTCCTTCTACCAACGCTACCATGCAGAAAAAGGGACAGGCATCGGCGAACGCAATTCGATACAAGGCTTCGCGCCCCTCGGTTTGTTCATGCAGACCCTCGGCGTGACCATCCTCTCACAGCGCAAGGTGCGGCTCGAAGGCAAAAACCTCTTCCCATGGCCGGTGACGGTCAAATACAAGGGGCTCACCGTCGTGCGCGGACTGGAGCAAACCGTTATCACCTTCCCCAACGGCGAAAGCGTCATCGTCAAAGAGGAAACGCCTTGCCTGGTGGAGATGTAAGAGACCTTCTCGTAATTCTGAAAAACATTCTGAAGCGCTACGCAAAACGTCCCGAAGGGTTGCCTCCGGGACGTTTGTGTCTATTTGATGTCGTAGGTGATGTTAACCGAAACCGAGATGGTCAACTGACCCGGCTGGATGGCGACGCTCTCTGCCGCGTATCCGCCGCCGCCACCGCCCTTGCCTTCAAAAACGGGGTAGGGGCTGTTGTCGTAGAAACTGATGTTTTGAATCTCGCCCAACTTCAGCCCGGCGGCATCTGCCAGTTCCTGCGCCTGGGTCTTGGCGTCATCCACCGCCTTGGCGCGGGCTTCCTTCACCGCGGCAGACTTGTCCGCCACATCGAACTGGATGCTGTTGATGCTGTTCGCGCCCGCGGCAATGGTATCATCGAGCAGGTCGCCAAGACCTTCAAGATCGCGCACGGTCACGTAGACGGTATTGTCCACCATGTAGATCGCGCCAGTCGCCACGCCTTCGGGGCTATACTGCTGCGAGGGCCAGATGCTGAAGTTGGTGGTGCGCAGGTCCTTCTCGTCCACGCCCGCCGCCTTCAGCGCATCTAACACGGCGTTGGTCTGAGCCTTGTTCGCCGCCACCACCTCAGAGGCGGTCGCCCCTTCGCTATGCACGCCGATGTAAATATAGGCGATGTCCGGGGTCAAATAGGTCGAGCCGAGTCCATTCACGTTCAACGTGCGGCTGACAGGCTGCGCCTGACCGACGACAGCGGGTCCGCATCCGCTCAAGACGAGGGCAAAAGCCAGAACTGCAAAGATTAAGATTTTTGTACGCATTTTTGTATCTCCTTTTTAAAAATTAGACGCGCGCATCCTCTAAAAAGTTCCCTTGTATTTTGCCTGACTTACGGCTAA
>CAILWD010000291.1 GCA_903837815.1 uncultured Chloroflexota bacterium
CGTCGGCCCCAAGGGGATGGGTCCATTGGATGGGTATGGGGTCTTGACAGCAGGACAGGAGCATCGCCAGACCATGACCATGCTCAATTACAACCACGCCTATTACCAGCAATTGGTCGAGGCGCAGGGCTTTGAAAAGGAAGTCGATTTTGTATCGTGTTATCTTCCTGCAGGTGAATTCAAACTGCCTGGGCGGGTGGAAAAGATCGCCGAGCGGGTAATGCAGCGCGGCCATTTGGAAATCAAGCGTTTCAGGAACAAGAAAGAATTGATTGCATGGGCGCCCCGCATCGGGAAGGCGTACAACGATGCCTTTGTGAATAACTGGGAGTATTATCCGCTGACCCAGCGCGAAATCGATTTTGTGGTCGAAAATATCATGACCGTTGCCGACCACCGGTTGATCAAGATCATCGTCCACGGCGAAGATGTGGTCGGCTTTTTATTCGCCTTTCACGACGTCTCTGCCGCCTTGCAGCGCGCCCGCGGAAAGTTGTTCCCTTTTGGGTTGCCCGATCTTTTGCTGGAGATGAAGCGCACGAATGCGGTCTCTGTCAACGGTATGGGTATTTTGCCGGGATTCCAGGGTCATGGCGGCAATGCCCTGCTTTATACGGCAATGGGTAAAACCCTGCTGGAGTTCAGGCAATTCGCCCATGTCGAGATGACCCAGGTCGCCGAAACCGCCGAGCAGATGCGCGCCGATTTGAAGAACCTGAACGGCGTCGAGTACAAGAATCACCGTGTGTATCGGAAGAATATTTGACCGAAGAAAACTGTGGTAGGATAAGGCAGAATTTCAAAAAAAGGAGCGTTGTATGCTAGGTTTACCGAAAGGCGTTGAATGGATCGTCATCCTTGTTATCGTAATTCTTCTGTTTGGCCCGGGGCGCATCGGCAAGATTGCCGGTGAACTCGGACGCAGCATCAAGAACTTCCGCGAAGGGCTGGGGAACAAGGAAGAACAGGCTGAGCAAACTGGAAATACGGAAGAGAAGAAGTAAAAAGAGTAAATAAAAGAAGGTCGCCGTCGGCGACCTTCTTCGTTGACTACGTGTTTGCTTCTTCCGCCATTCTCTTAGCCACCCGTTTGATCAGCTCCGCCACACCGCCCAGGGGGTTTTTCAGGGTTTCGAAAGCCACTTCCACGATATCGGGAGCCATGCGTTTGATATTGCGAAAGCGCCGCGCCAGAAAACCTTCATCCGGAACTGGCTTTTCCAAAGCGGTCTGGATTTCCTGCAATTCAGCTTTTACATCGACCTTGTCTGCCGAAGCGAGTGAAGATTTTTCATCGACAGCCCGGTAAACCACTTCGAACAACGGCGCAATATTGATGGTCTGGTTCGAGACCTTGTTGTTGTTGCCCATCACAATATTACTGCCCTGCACATTCCCGCCGATGACAATGCTGCCGTTGCCGGCGCTTACTCCACTTTTCTTGTTCCCTGCCATACTTCCTCCTATGAATCCTTGGGCGCGATTACCACGCGGAAGCCCAGGTCGTCATTGAACATCAACGGGATCGACCAGTTGCAAAAAGACGAACGCGCAAACCAATGATAGCCGATCCATGAACCGCCGCGCACGATGCGGTATCTCCTGTCATCGTCATACCAAGAGCCTGTCCATTCCCAAACGTTACCGCTCATATCCCACGCGCCGTCGGGGCTGACTCCTTGCGGGAAGGTACAAACCGCTGTCGTGCCGCCCAGCCCGGTGCCTGTCGGTTCGCTGTCCCAGGTGTTGGAGTTTTTTTTGTCAAAGCCCTCTCCCCATGGGTATTCGTTTCCATCGTTTCCCCGCGAAGCGCGTTCCCATTCGCCGTCGCGCGGCAGACGGATCGTGTATCCTTCCGGTACCGCCACGATTTTCCTGGACAACCAGTTGCAGTATGCCTCCGCCTCGAACCAGTTCACGCCCACGATCGGCACAATGGGGTTGCTCAACTCGATGTTATGCCAGTAATAGGGCGCATTGCGCTTTGCCGGCGGACGGTGCTCCAGCCAGTCGCGAGACATCGCCTCCAGGGTTCGGGAATCATACTTCCCGGTCCGCCATTCCCACCCGTCGTTGCTCCAATATTCCTGGGCCTGATATCCATCCTCCTTGACGAAACGGGCGAACTGGATGTTCGTGACCGGATACTTGCTGATGAAATACATATACGGGATGTCTTTCTGATCTTTCTTCACCCCAGCCTGATACTGACCTGCGGGAATCTCTGCAAATCGATCCAGGTCTGCGGGACGCCATCCCAGCCTGCCCAGCAGAAGCCCGGAACGACGCCGCAACTCCGATCGGATTTCTCCATCCTGCATGGTGATTTGCAACCCCTGAACCACGTAATCTTTGCTCGGCACCGACACGCCGCCGGGCCAGGTATCCAGCACAGCATCACCGGCAAGTACCACCGCTTCGCCGGGAGGTCCCGGCTGACGGTTAACCAGCGCTTCGACCACTTCGCCGGCCACCTTGGGTAACTGCTGGCGGATGCCAAGGTAACCGATGGTCAGCAGGGTTACTTCGCGCCAGGCTTGATCTCCAACGTGATTCGAAAGGGCTTCGATGATGGGTTCGGCATTTCCCTGCCCCTTGAGCGCAATGGCAACTGCCGCCAGGTATTCTTCGAAAGTCAGGTGGATGAAACCATATTCACCCGGCCCGCGTTCCAGCAACAGAGCTGCATGGTCGCGGACATCGGTCAAAAACTGCCGCGCCGCCTGATGCGCTGAAGCGTCGCCCCGCTCGAGGAAAAGCTCCTCCAGTTTGCGCCGCATATCTTCGCGTCCCACCAGACCCACGCCAGGGCTGACTTCGTGCATCAAAAAGGCTAGCGGGGCAAGGACGCGGATGGTCTGCAACTCGTCGATGTCGCGGCCGGGGGCGCGTCCGCTGATGCTGCGGGCGCGGTTCCAGGTGGAGAGCAGGGTGCTGACATACTGGTCATATAACTGCACGCGGCGTTCGGGAAGCGAAACCCCCTGCCGTTTCATCAAGGCGAGGATGGTCAACAACAGCGGGGTGGAGGCGAGTTGTCGTACGCCGGGATTCTGGTTGATGGCTTCCAGCAATTCGCGGCGGTCTGTTTCTGCATCTGCCTGGGCAATGGACGTGTTGCCCTGCGCCTGTTTTTCGAGAGCCGTTGTCCAGTGGGCAACGAACTCGTCGATTTCGTCCTCCTCGAAGTCGACGATGGTGCATTCGACCAGGTCTTCGGCAGAGGGTCGCACCGCTCTATACCCAACCACCCGGCTGGTCAAAACGAACTTGTTGCCTTCGCGGCGGTGGAAGGCAAAGAAATCCACCACCCGTTCGACGACCGTATTCCGCATGTTGAGGTCGCGCACTTCATCAAGACCGTCCAGCAGGATGAGGGCGCGCCCTACTTTCAGCGCCTCGTGCAGCATCGCCCCAATTGGCAGGTCTGCGCCGATGCCGGCGAAGTATTCTGCAATGAAATCATCCAAACGGATATCCCGTGATTGGAGAGCATTGGCAAATGCCGCCAGGGGCAGCAGGATGGGGAGGTAGTCGTTGAGCCCGACCTTTTGACCTTCGCCGCGCGCCAGACGCAGCGCCAGGTATTTGACGAAGGTGGTCTTGCCCGCGCCGGGGTCGCCCAGTACGATCACGCCGGAATGTTTTTGCAATATCTCCAACAACGATACCGGAGACCCGAAATGTATCTGCTCCTGCTCCTCGTTGATCACCTCACGCCCAGCCAGGCTCAGGTCGCGATTCCAGGTATCTCCTTCGGGTAATTCCATCCGCGCCTTGAGCGGGACGTAGAGGTCGAGGAGTTTAAGCCGCAGGGGAACGCGGTCTGAAATTCCCATCCCTTTCAAGCTGAGATAAAAGTGACGGTCTGTCAGGTAGTTGAGATATGCCGCGGTTGATTCGCGCAGTCTTTCGGCTGGCATTTCAGGCTTCAAGTCGCGCCAAAACCGGTCTGCCAGAACGATGGTCTGCCCATGGATGATGGTACTGTCGGTGACGGCGCCGCCAACTGCCACACTCTGGTCGCCCGCCTGAATGTCGGGAGCAGGTTGTTTGGTTGTTTTCTTTTTCATAGGGGTATTTTTTTCGGCCATATCCTGCCTCTTTGATTCTATGAGATGAGTATACAGTAAATCCCGAAAACCCGCCTTAACCAAAATGCAAGGTCGTGATTTTTATTGACATTTTATCCCTTTTGTATATAATCAGCCAAAATAAAAAGGCTGTGACGGGAAAAAGTACGTTTTGTACGACGGTTCAGAGAGCAGGCGGAACACGGTGAAAGCCCTGCCCGAAACGACAAAACCGAATGGTTCCCAGAGCCGCAAGGGCAAAAATCATTCACTGGATGGATGTTGAGTAGCCCAAGTCGGGAACTGTGCCCGTTACCCCGCAGGGTTACTCGGAAGGATGAAAATCCATCCCGCTAACCAAAGAGTGAGGCTGGCTTCCCGTTGCACCACAACGGGATTTTTCTTTAAGCCAATTGCCAGCCTAATTTGGGTGGCACCACGGACGCATCAGCGTTCGTCCCATTTGGGATGAACGCTGTATTTTTTTAAATCAACAAAGGAGAAGACCATGAACACGAAGTCACAAATTGATCCACAGGAAGTTCACATGCAGGAGCGCGACGTCCAGGCGCTCAGCGACCATTCCCTGCCTGCCTCGCAGGTGATCGAAGAACAAAACGACGACACGGACGCCGCGCAAAACAGCGCCCCGCGCTTTATCCCATAATTTTTGGAGGATATCATGACAACCCCAACCCGTTTTCTTTTGAATGAGGCCGACCTGCCGAAATTTTGGTACAACGTCCATGCCGACAGCCCGGTCCCGCCAACCCCGGTTCTGCACCCTGGAACGATGGAACCTGTCACCCCCGATTTTCTCTCTGTGTTGTTCCCGATGGACTTGATCATGCAGGAGATCAGCACGGAGCGCTACATAGAAATCCCCGAAGAAGTGCGCGAAATCTACAAGCTCTACCGTCCCACTCCCTTGTTGCGCGCGCGCAGGTTGGAGAACGCATTGGATACCACCGCGCATATCTACTACAAATACGAGGGAGTTTCCCCTTCCGGCAGTCACAAGACAAATACCGCTGTCGCCCAGGCGTTTTATAACAAAGTCGGCGGCACAAAAGCCATGACAACCGAAACCGGCGCAGGGCAGTGGGGCTCGGCTTTGGCATTTGCCTGCCAGGTCTTCGACCTCGACCTCGAAGTTTACATGGTCAAGGTTTCCTA
>CAILWD010000292.1 GCA_903837815.1 uncultured Chloroflexota bacterium
CGGGTGTTTATCTTTGAAGAATTCCATTTTCTCGTTGGCGAGCATATCCACCAGATAGCGGAAGACATCCATCTTGTCTTCGAAATATTGGTAGAAACTACCCTTCGAGATTCCGCTGTTCGCCACGATGCGATTGATGGACGAAGCCTCGAAGCCGTATTCGGCAAATTCTTCGACGGCGGCGTTGACCACTGCCTGGCGTTTCTCTTCGGGCAGGTTGAGGAAAGTCTGTTTGGGCATGTGTGACCTCTGGGTCATGTGACTTGCTGGTCATATGACCAACAAGTCACATTGTACGACTATATCCACGCTTGTCAAGGGACGGCTTGCACAAATTTAATAAGGCTCTAACACCAAAAACCTTGCAAATTCGCAAACACGTTATACAATTAGATTGTCAAGCAAAGACGTCTTGATAATTTTTCAAATTATTTCAAAGGAGAAATGTATCATGGGACTTTTTGGAAAAATTCTCGAAAAACTTGGACTCAAAAAGAGTGAAGAAGAAACCAAGCCCGCTGCCGCGCCTGTTGCCGCAAAACCAGCCGCTGCCGCGCCTGCCGCCCAACCCGCGAAGCCTGCCGCCGAGGCAGTGAAGCCCAAGCCTGTTGCCGTGCAAAAGGATGAAAAGGAAACCCCCAGGTTTGACCCGCTGTCGAGCCTTCCAACTGCAAAGGCAGTTGCGGCTGCGCCGGTTGCAATTTCCGAAGTGGACGTGGTCAATAAACTCGAGAAAATGGCCGCCGGTTCCAGCCTCGATTGGAAGGTTTCCATTGTGGACCTGCTCAAGATCCTGGGCCTGGATGCCGACAAGGAATCCCGCATCGAATTGGCGAAGGAACTCGGTTGCCCTGCTGAATTGATCGGCGGCGACTATTCCAAGATGAATGTCTGGTTGCACAAGGAAGTTCTGAAGCAGATTGCCAAGAACGGCGGAAACATCCCCACCAACCTGCTCGACTAACACTGGCGTCAATCAAAAAGACAGTGCGGACTCAATCTGCGCTGTCTTTTCGATTCTCGTGGATACGGCTTGTGGGTTGACTGACCCTCTCCCACACTTGCTTCATGAGCTGCCCTGCACGCCAGAATGCCACAGCCGCCATCCCATGCGCAAGCACTGCAAACAGAGGAGGCTTTTCGAAAGTGTAGTATGTCCAACATTCGCGAGTGGTTCCCCATAGTTCGAGAAAGTAACCAAGCCCAGCCCCGGCGACAAAAGTCAGGAAGGCAAAGCGGTGGTCGGTCGGCGTGAAGATGAGCAGGATGCACAAAGTCAACGATAACCAGGTATAGGACTTGTCAAAGGTTGGGGCAATAAAGACCAGCATCAGGGTCAGGAAAGGGAGGAAGATCAGCCAGTAGAGGATGGAGAATGGTAAATGGAGAATGGTCGAATCGAAGCGGCGAGTTATCCGTCCAATCATAAAATTCAAAAATCGCGTGATGCGATCAATGGACAAGCTGGCGATGGGCCAGGCGGGGATGATCCACAGTGGCGGACGCTCTGCCGTGTAGTAATGCCAGAGATTGGTTTGCGTCCCCCATGATTCGATTGCCAGTCCGCCGCAAACGCCGACGAAGACGATCAGCAGATCGGTTTTGAGATTCGCCCGCGCCACAATCGTCAGCGACATGAAGAAGAAAATGCCGAGCAACAACCAATCCATGTAAAGCCACCAGGGGCCGTTCCAGTCGACATATGAAAGCACCTCCTCGGCAAGCGGCCACCAGATGTAAACAATCAAAAAAATGGTGACAAAGAATCCGCCAAGCAGGATGGATGAGTCGCGGGTCCAGATGGGGCGTTGTTGATTTTCCATGCGAGGCATTATATCTGACTCACAAACTGCATTCTCATGTAAAATAGCTTCATGCTTTCCCGCATCTACTCCTGTGCCGTAGTGGGACTTGATGGCGTAATCGTCGAAGTCGAAGTGGATTACACCAACGGTTTGCCCGGTATGACAATTGTCGGACTCCCAGACGCTGCCGTTCAAGAAAGCCGTGAGCGTGTGCAAACTGCTGTGAAAAACGCGGGCTTGCATTTTCCCCGACATCGCATCGTTGTTAATCTTGCTCCCGCTTCCGTCCGCAAAGAAGGCCCCGCCTATGACCTGCCCATCGCATTGGGCGTCATTATCCTTGCGGGCTTTCTTCCGCACGATGCCATCGAGGGCACAATGGTTGTCGGTGAACTTTCTTTGGATGGGATCGTCCGCCACACGCGCGGGGTTTTGCCCATGGCCGCCACAGCCCGCGCCAACGGCTTCAAGCGGATGTTCGTTCCCAAAGTGGATGCGCCCGAAGCGGCTTTGATTCCAGACCTGGAGATCATCCCGGTCAAAACGCTGGCAGACCTTTACAGCCATTTGGCGGGTCGGCAAACCATCGAGCCTTTTCTCACTTCGGGTGATTCGCTCGAACCGCTTTTCGTCCCCACAGATTTTAGCGAAGTCAAAGGACAGGAACACGTCAAACGCGCGCTCGAAGTTGCGGCGGCCGGTGGGCATAATTGTCTTCTCGTTGGAAGTCCCGGGGCGGGAAAGACGTTGCTTGCCCGGGCGCTGCCGGGTATCTTGCCCGAAATGTCCATCGAAGAATCTTTGGATGTGACTCGAATCTACTCGGTGGCGGACCAACTCCCAGCGGGGACTCCGCTCATTCGTCACCGCCCGTTTCGGGCGCCGCACCACACCATCAGCCACGCGGGACTCGTGGGCGGCGGGAACATCCCCAAGCCCGGTGAAATTTCCCTTGCCCATCGGGGCGTATTGTTTCTTGATGAATTTCCCGAATTCGGCACACGTGTTCTCGAAGTCATGCGTCAGCCGATGGAAGACAAGGTTGTCACCATCAGCCGCGCCAAAGGCTCATTGACCTTTTCAGCCAACTTCCAATTGATCGCCGCGATGAATCCCTGCCCCTGCGGCTACTACGGCGACTCGCTCAAGCCTTGTACCTGTGCCCCGGCCATGGTGACCAAATATCAAAAGCGCATCTCGGGGCCGTTGCTTGATCGTATCGACATTCACATCGAAGTGCCGCGTGTGGACTATGAAAAATTGAGCGGCAACAGAGCCAGCGAGTCATCTGAAACGATCCGAACTCGTGTGCAATCTGCGCGCGATATTCAAAGCAAACGCTTTGCAAATGGGAAAGCCACAGATATTGTCTCCAACGCCGATATGCGGATCGGCGAGATCAGGAAATTTTGCAAGTTGCAGGATGAGGGCCACAGCCTGATGCGGGCGGCAATGAATCAGTTGAATCTATCGGCAAGGGCTTATCACCGCATTTTGAAGCTGGCGCGGACGATTGCAGACCTGGCGGGGAGCGAAGAAATTCAATCTGCGCACCTGGCCGAGGCGCTGCAGTACAGACCGAAATTGATGATGACTTGATGAATTAAGGAATTGGTTGTATAAAGCGGGGATTATAAATCATATGAAATTTTACAAAATCCTTGCTTTGTTGTTGCCTCTGCTGATTCTATCCGCGTGTTTTAGCGCGCCGCCGGAGTATGTCGATCTTCAAGCCAAAACCGTTGACGCGGAAAAGGCTCGATCCATTCTGGTGCAAATCAACAGCGGTGAACTGGCGATCTTTGAGTCTGAGGGTGCGCAGATTGAAATCAGCGGGCGGGCTTTATATCCCAACGAAGTGGATTACGAGCTTGATGATTTAGACGAACAAATCATAATTAATATTCAAGACCAGCATCGCGGACTTTCAAATAACTTCATTCAGATGCATCTGTCCATTCCGGGCGGGATAAAGGTTGAGGTCGAATCCGACAATGCCTCCGTTCTTGTTCAGGGATATCACGGCGATCTGGAAGTCGCATCCACCTCAGGGAATGTGACTGTTGAAAACGCCACAGGGAATTTAACTCTGCGGTCCAATCGCGGGAATGTCACTGTTCAAAATTGTTCGGGCGATTCCAGCGTGGTCGGAAATTATGGCACTCTGACAGTAATAGACAATAAAGGACATATCGGCGTGTCCACAATCATGGGAACAGTGCTGTATGAAGGCGCGATCCAGGAAAGCGATACGGTCAGCCTGGAAACGGATCATGGCCCGATAGAGGTGAATCTAGAGTCAGATTCCAACCTGGAACTTTTTGTGCGTTCCACGAGCGGTGATATTGCCTGTATGGTCCCTGATCTATCTTCGACCTCCCGTTCCTGCGATGGACAAATTGGAATAGATGGGGGGAGGCTTGATATTCGCACGGTCAGTGGGGTTGTTACGGTTCGATTAATCCCCTGATTTGTTTAATGACTTGTTTCATACGACCTTCTTGAAAGAGCGCGCTTCCCATAATCAAACAATTTGCGCCCGCATTTATCAGCCCGCCTGAGTTTTTGTGATTCACGCCGCCATCAACTGCAAGGGTGATGCGGGCGTTCATGTCTGCGGAGATCTTTCTTGCCACAGCGATTTTTTCGATCGTGTTGGGCTGCATTGTCTGTCCGCCAAAGCCTGGGAATACTCCCAATATTAATAGAAGGTCAATTTGTGAAAAATAAGAGGCGCAATCTTCAACTGAATCGACCGGGCTAAGTCCCAAACCGACCTTGCATCCCCGCGCCCTAATTTTCTCAAAGGTCTTTTCAGGGTCCGGGAGCGTGTCCTTTTGGACAATAACCATGTCCGCGTCGAGTACCGCGAATTTCGAAAGTACCTCATCCGGGTTTGCAAGTTCGAGGTGCGCGTAAAAAGGGAGGCGAGTATACTGCCGCAAAGCTGTTAAATGTTGCGGGGTAAAAGCCAGGTTGGGCACATAGTGTCCGTCCATCATGTCAAAGTGAAATGAGTCAACACCCGCAGACTCTGCCCGTTTTACCTCCTGCCCCAATCGAGCATAATCCGCAGCCAGCAGGGATGCGCTGATTTCAATCACTTCAACCGGGCCAGATCTCTCGAATGCGCTGCGATAAGGCACGCGCAGCCTCTTCGGGATTCTGTTGGGCGGTGATACCGCGTCCCGCGACAATGCTGTAAAGCGGAATACCCTTGAGCATCGAAAGAATTTCGGCATTGATGCCGCCGGCGATTGCGGTATCCATTCCCAGTCCACAAAGTTCCCGAACCGTTTGAGCGGTTTGATTGTTCCAAGAGGCGCCTATTGTGGTTTCCTCGTCAATGCTGCGATGATAAAGCACATAATTTACTCCCACTGCCTTGATTTCCTTCGCGCGCGCAACGGGGTCTTTGACGCCGGTCATATCCACCTCGGCGCGGCGATTCCATTTATCCGCTTCGCGCTGAACTTCGGAGATGGTCGCTGTTGTTGTAATTCCCTGCGTGGTGACAATATCCGCTCCAGCCTTGAATGCCATGCCAGCCTCATAAGCGCCTACATCGCTTGTTTTCATGTCGGCAAGAATGACTTTGTCCGGATGGGCATTTTTCAAGCGGGTCACAATTCCGATGCCCGCAGATTTGATTAGGGGTGTGCCTGCTTCGAGAATATCCACATATGGCGCAGCCAGAGACGCGAGACGGAGGGCGTCCTCGGCAACGAGGGTATCCAGAGCGAGTTGAATTTTGACCATGCTTGACTCCTTTTCACATTTGTGAGTATAATATCACATATGTGATTATTTTATTCTGAAACAGCGACGCTGTCAACCGGAGTTGCATGACTAAGCAAATGAATGCCGTTTTCTATCTTGGGCCGGAACATATCGAGTTGCGGGAGATGTCGTTGCCCGAGCCCAACGCCGGCGAATTGCTGGTAAAAATCCGCGCGGCGACCACCTGCGGAACGGATGTTAAAATGTACCGCCGAGGACATCCGAAATTCCCGCCGCCGTTTGTTTTTGGTCATGAGTTCGGCGGGGATGTGGTTGGGGTTGGAAAAGGGGTGACGAATTTCCAGGCGGGCATGCGTGTGACCGCAAATGTATTTGCCGAGTGCGGGACATGCTTTTATTGTTTGCGCGGACAGGGGAATCTTTGCGAAAATCTTACCTACAATTTTGGCGCGTTCGCCGAGTATATGATTGTTCCAGAGTCCATCGTCCGAAAAAACACCTTCGAGATTCCTTCCCACATTTCCTATGCCGAGGCTGCGCTTCTGGAGCCGCTGGTGACAGTTGTCCACGGTTGGCGCAAAGTGGCGTCCAAGCCGAGGGAAACAGCGGCAATTATCGGGGCGGGCGGACCAATCAGTTTGATGTTCATCCAGTTGCTTAGAATTTCCGGAGTGGAAAAGATCATTGCCATTGGTCGGAGTTCCTTGCGATTAAATGTCGCCAGGGAACTGGGGGCGACGGAAATTGTCAATGCAAAAGAGGTGAATACGACAGAATCGGTTCGCGACCTGACAGCCGGTTACGGAGCAGATATCGTAATCGAATGCGCGGGAAAGAAAGATACGTGGGAGTCATCGGTGGATATGGTTCGTAAAGGGGGGCGCGTTTTGTGGTTTGGGGGATTGCCCGGTGGAGAAAAAGTGGAACTTGATGCAGCGCGGATTCATTACGGCGAGATCGACCTGCTAAACATGCATGGCGGAACCGCGGAGAACGCCCGGGAGGCGTTTGATTTAATCGCAAGCGGCAGACTGGATATGAAGCCCCTATTGAACGGCGAATTACCGCTCAGACAAGTGGAGGATGCCCTTCAACAAATGATTGCTGGTGAAGTGGTCAAGATGGTCATCAACCCCGAACTTTGACGTAACCCTATTGACCTTTCAGTGTTGTAATGATAAACTCACATAAGTGAACAGAAATTCACTTATGTGAAAAAACTTAAAGCCTGGAGCAAAACCATGCCTGAAGCCATGACGCCTCGTGAACGCGTGCAGATGACACTGAACCATAAGGAGCCGGATCGTGTGCCGATCACGCTTGGGGGTTCTGCCAATCACCTGACAGAACAACGCTACCTGTTGCTGCGGGATCACTTCGGAGTTCAGGACGTGCCGCGCAGAACATTGGTGGGGTTTTATACCACGCCAGATTACAATCCGATCCTTGATAAGCTTGGTACGGACTTCCGTTTTATTCACATTCGCCCTCCCGTTAACTATGTATCGAATCCAATGATCGGGGAATTCAAGGAATTTGCGGATGAATGGGGAATCACCCACCGGCTGGTCTCCGGCTATTACGACCTGCACGGCGCGCCGCTTGGCAAAGACCTGACAATCGAAAAAATTGAGAAATATAAATGGCCCGACCCATACGATCCGATTCGCCTGACGGGGGTGAAGGAAGAGATCGAACATCTTTATCACCACACGGATTACGCGCTTGTTGCCCATCGTCCCGTTTACGGGAACCTATGGGAGATGACCCGCGCCTTGGTGGGCATGGAAAACGCCCTGCTTATGACGGTACAGGATACCCACATTCTGGATTACCTTGTGGGAAAACTGGCAGAAGTCCTGGATGGTTTTTACGATGCTTTTCTCGGCGTGGTCGGTCCTTATGTGCAGATCGTGGAAATAGCTGATGACTATGGCACCAACATGGGACCGATGTTTAGACCCGATGTTTACACAAAATTCTTCAAGCCCCGCTATAAAAAGTCGATTGAAATGATAAAAAGGAAGGCGCCGCATGCAAAAGTTCTTTTGCACAACGACGGCGCAATTCGCAAATTCATTCCCGATTTGATCGACACTGGATTCGATATTCTGAATCCAATCGAAGGGCATCTGCGCGGCATGGACCCCGTCGAATTGAAGCGCGATTTCGGCAACGAACTCACCTTCCAGGGCGGTGTGGATGTGAAAACTATTCTTAATAATGGCACGATCGAAGATGTCCGCCGCGAGGTTCGCCTTCGGATCGAGCAAATGGGCGAGGGCGGCGGATATATTCTCGCTCCCGCGCATAATTTCAGCAACGACATCCCGCTTGAGAACATGCTTGCCTTCTTCGAAGCCGGACATGATCTTGGAAAGTATCCGTTGAAATGATCCTCGAAGAACTGCGTTCCCACGTACTTAAAACTGCTCTTCTCCTGCCGAAATACAACCTCGTGTGGATGGCAGGAGGGACGGTCTGCGCGCGCGACCCACTAACGGGATATGTAGTTGTCACGCCCAGCGGATTGGACTACGAACGCCTCACACCGGAAGATATGATCGTCACCGACATGGAGATGAACCTGGTCGAAGGCAAATATCGCCCGTCTGTGGCGCTCAATCTGTGGATCGGTTTTATGCGCGCCCGGACTGAACTGAATGCAGTCGTCCATACTCATTCGCCGTATGCGACCGCGTTTTCTGTCGCGTACCAGCCTGTTCCGGTAATCACCGAGACCATGGCGGATTGGTTCGGTCAACCAGTGCCTGTGACGCGCTACCTAAGCGTGGAAGACCCTGAATTTCCAACCCTGCCCATTGAAGTCATGGGCGATGGTTACGCGGTGCTGCTTGGCAATCACGGACCCATCACGGTTGGCAAAACCATCGAGCATGCCCTCGAGCGCGCTGTGACGCTGGAAGAAGCAGCCCGCACCTATTCGATTGCAAGAACCATTGGTGCGCCGACCACTTTGACTGAAGAACAGGCGCGCGATTCATTCGATTATTACCACAACCGTTACGGTCAAAAGAAATCATAGGAGATGAATTGTGCTGGAATTCAATGAGTCGTTGATCGCGTTCGATTTGCAGGCAAAGGATGCAAGGGAAGTGGTTGAACTGCTAGCTGGGAAGATGTGCGCGCAGGGGTTGGTTGCGGCGGAGTATGGACTGCAAACCTGGGCCCGTGAACAGGTTCATCCCACCGGGCTGCCGACCAAACCTTTTTGCATCGCCTTCCCACATGCCGACGCGGAAGGCGTCAACAAATCCGCGCTGGGGGTGGCGGTGATGCGTCAGCCGGTGACATTTCAAAATATGGCAGACCCGGACGAAGGCCTGGATGTAATGCTGGTCTTCATGCTGGCAAATCGTGACGCGGAGGAGCAAATCCAAACATTAAGAAACCTGGCTGTGCTGTTCGGCCAGCCGGAAAAATTAGTTGAATTGCGAGACCAGTCCACTCTGCAGGAGGTTGAATCCTGGCTGAGGCGTGAGCTCCGCCTGAGTTAAGGAACCAGATGCCGGACTGTTTTCGAGAAGGAGGAGCGCTACTGACGATTTCTCAATTGTTCACCCCGATAGTCGACTATCTTGTGTGAAAGAGGAAGGAAGAAAAAATGGGCAAATTGATTGTGGTTGCATGTGGGGCAGGCATCAATACATCAACGATCGCGGAGGATTCGATTCGCGATCGCATGGCAAAGGAAGGCTTCGCGGACGTGGAGGTTAAGCGCATCCTGATGGCTGATATCGAACGCTATCTGACGCGCTCGGACCTTGTCATGGTCGTCTCGATGATGAAGATCTTCCGCACCTTTGATGTGCCGGTGATTCAGGGCATGCCGTTTCTCATCGGCTCGCAAAGCGAGAAGGATGTGCTCCTGGATAAGATCGTGGATATTGTCAAAAGTAAGTAACCGGGATTATTCCGGTCATTTGTCATATTTTAAGAGGAGAATGCAAAATGGAAATTCTACAAACTGCTGTTGGCTGGTTCCTTGGACTTGGTTCCACGGTGATTGTGCCGATCGTACTGATCATCCTCGGTCTGGTCTTTCGGGTCGGGTGGCAAAAGGCAGTTCGCGGCGGCGTCGTCACTGGCGTCGGTCTCGCGGGCTTGTTCTTGGTGGTCAACCTGATTATCTCCGCCCTGCAGCCTGCAGTGCAGGCGCTGGCGACCAACATGGGCATTGAAAAATCCTATGTGGACGTCAACTGGGCGGACGCCGGCATTGCCTGGGGCTGGCCTGGAGTCGCGGGTTTGATCGTCTCGCTTCTGGTGGTCAATATCCTGATGGTGGTTTTGAAACTCACCAAGACCCTGTGGACGGACGTGTGGTCCTACTGGCATGGTTCCGCTTTGGCGGGCTTCGTCTGGGCGCTGACCGGCGGGAACGTGGTGTTGGGGATCGTGGCTGGCGTGCTCTACCTGGTGCTTGGCAGCCTCATGAGCGACCTGACCGCCAAGAAATACCAGGAATTCAATGATATGCCGGGCATCGGCGTGCCTTGCGGAACGACCGTGCAAGCCAGCCTCTTCGCCATGCCCATCGTCTGGCTGCTCGACCGCATCCCCGGCATCAAAGACTGGGACGCCTCCCCCGATGGCATTAAGAAACGCTTCGGCTTGGTCGGTGAACCCGCGATTCTGGGACTCATCCTGGGCTTCATCATCGGTATTGCCGCCGGTTATTCCGTCCAGCAATGGCTTGGACTCGGCATGCAGGTTGCGACCATGATGGTCGTCCTGCCTCGCATGGTCTCCATCATTGCCGAAGGCATTGTTCCGATCACCATGTCCATTGTTCAATACATGCGCGAGCGCTTCAAGGATCGCGAGATTTACGTAGCCGTGGATTGCGCCGTATTGCTTGGTCACCCGGCTGTAATGGCATCCTCCGTCATCCTCTTCCCGCTGTGCGTTCTGCTGGCGGCGGTCCTGCCCGGCGTCCAGATGCTGCCCATCGCCTCGCTGGCGGTCATCCCCTTCTGGGCGGGCGCGGTGGTTCCCTATACCAAGGGCAACGTCATCAAGACCGTGATCGTGCTGTTGCTCTACTCGATCCCGTTCATGTACTTCTCCACGTTGACCGTGGATTCCCATACCGAGGCCTTCAAGATGATGGGCCAATATGGCGATCAAATTGGTCAGGGACTGAAATTGGCAAGCTGGGACATGGGCGGCGACATTCTCGGCTTCTTCATTCAGAAGATCTTCGGGCTGTTCTAGTCTTTACAACTGAATACCAAGGTGGCTTCCGCTTTATTGAACAAGGCGGAAGCCGCCCCCTCGCCGAAAAGATCGAGAGGCAGACATGTCGAAATACAAGGTTTGTGTCGTTGGCGGACATTGCAGCAATCGCGTCATGATTGTTGCTGAACAACTTACCGAGTTCTTTGAGAAGAGCGGCATTGATTGCCATGTTTTCACACATCTCGCGGCAAGCGAATACGGTTTCCCGCCGCGCTCGAACCTGATCCTGCAACTGCTGCCCGCTTTTACTGAAGAAGAAGCGGGATGCCCGGTTATCAATATCAAACCGTTGATCGGCGACCCCATGCATCCAGCTACAATCGAAAAAATACTGAAACAGGCGCGGGCTGATTACAAGCTGTAACCAGTCGGCGCGTGTCTCTGTAATCTTTATCGGAGCCTTAAGATGGGTCAACGAATTTACCTTGATTATTGTGCGACAACTCCTGTCCATCCGGCGGTTAGGAAAGCAATGCTGGCGGCGCTCGAATCTGACTTTGGGAATCCTTCAAGCATGCACTCGGTCGGCATGGAAGCCGCGGCACTTGTCAGACAGGCGCGCCAGGATGTTGGGTCCAGCCTCGGCTGTTCGCCGGAGGAAGTCTGCTTTACCAGCGGCGCCACCGAGGCGGATAATCTTGCTCTTCTTGGGACATTGAGAAGGTTTGCGGCGGGCAAGGCACACCTGATCGTTTCGGCAATCGAGCATCATGCCGTTCTTCATGCCGCGCAGAAACTGGAGCAGGAAGGCTATGCGGTCACTTATCTTCCTGTCGACTCGCAGGGACTGGTTGACCTTCAAGCGGTGGAACGCGCCATCCGCGACGACACGAAATTAATCTCCATCATGCTTGTCAACAATGAAGTCGGATCCATTCAGCCGATTGCCGAGATCGGCAGGATCGCGCGCGCGCGTTCCATTTTATTGCACACCGATGCGGTTCAGGCGCTGGGATTTATGGATGTGCATGTCGAAAATCTGGGTGTCGATATGCTATCATTGTCTGCTCACAAAATCTATGGCCCAAAGGGCATTGGCGCACTGTACGTCCGCAATGGGCTTGAACTCGTTCCCCTTGCTTTTGGCGGCACACAGGAAAACACCCTTCGACCCGGCACCGAAAATGTCCCCGGCATACTCGGACTTTCCTCCGCTTTGAACCTGGTCTCTGATCACCGCGCCACCGAACGGGAACGCCTGCGCGGGCTTCGCAAACGCCTGGTTGGCGGGATACAAGCCGCAGGTCTGGATATGGTGTTGAACGGTCCCGAAGAGGATGTCGCGCCGCATATCGCGTCCATCAGTTTCCCGGGCACAGACGCGGAGATGTTGCTGATCCGCTTGAACAAGGAAGGCATAGCTGTATCGATGGGATCAGCCTGCACGTCGCGGGATATTGAACCATCGCACGTGTTAACCGCCATGGGACTGCCGGAAAAGCGAATCGAGGCATCCTTGAGGATTTCGCTCGGCCTGCCAACCACAGAGGAAGAGATTGATAGGTTTGTTGAAACTTTGGAGACGGCAATTAAACGTGTTTTGATTTGATGATTTACCAAGGGAGCCGCAAAAATGTCTGAACAGAAACCATCCGAAGACCGCATAAGCCTGCTGGCAGATGTTGCCGAAATGTATTACCTCGAAAATAAGAACCAGGCTGAAATTTCAAAAACCGTCGGCGTGACACGATCCATGATCTCGCGTATGCTGACAGAGGCGCGTGAAGCGGGGATTGTGGAAATCCGCGTGCATCGTCCGTTAAAGTCGGACCACGATTTGGGAAGGGAATTAATACAAGCCTTTAATCTGCTGGATGCCTACGTGGTCACAGCAGGCACAACAGGAGGGCAACTCACCCGTTTATTGGGACGGGCTGGAGCGGTCGTACTCAAGCGATACCTTGCGCCCAACAAGGTGCTGGGACTGGCTTGGGGAACATCCATCAGCGCCACGGTGGACGCGCTGGAAGTTTCCGCGCCCATTGCCATGAAGGTCGTTCAATTGGTGGGTGCGATGGGCGCGCGAAACATGGAATATGACGGTCATGATCTGGTATCGCGCCTTTCCCAAACATTGGGCGGGGAGGCCTACTACTTGAACGCCCCATATCTGTGTCAGGACGCGGAATTGGCTAAATCACTGCTGGCGAGCAAACCTGTCAAGGAGACGATCAATCTTGGAAAGAAAACAGACGTGGCTTTGCTTGGCATAGGTTCCACATCGCCGGAGTATTCAAGTTTTCATCTCGCCGGATATATATCGCGCAAGGAACTGGACGATGTGCGCCGTGATGGGGCGGTCGGCGACGTGTGCGGGCTGCATTTCGATATAAATGGCAACCCAGCCGCCAATCACTTCTCGGAACGGCTGGTATCCATTCGCCGCAATGACCTGCTGTCCATACCGGTTCGGCTCGGCGTTGCGGGTGGAATCGGCAAGGAGGATGCGATCTTGGGAGCATTACGGAACAGGCATGTCAACGTGCTTGTGACCGATAATATTACAGCCGGAAAAGTTTTGAATCTGGCGAAGACTGGATGAGGTTTCCATGACAAAGCAGAAGGAAAGGAATAAAGAAAAAATGGAGGTTGACCGGGAATCTTTTAGAGATCAGGTGTCGCGCCTGGAACTCAAGGACGAGACACTGATCGGGTTGTATCGGACAATGGCTACCATCCGCCACTTTGAATTAATGGCAGACAAGTTGTATGCGGCTGGGAAGGTTCATGGAACGATGCATCTTTCAGCCGGGCAAGAGGCAGTGGCGGCAGGCACCAGCCTGGCGGTGCGGCAGGATGATTACTTTATCAATCATCATCGCGGTCACGGACATTTCATCGCCAAGGGCGCGGACATCAACCTGATGATGGCTGAGTTCATCGGCAGGGATACTGGTTACAACCACGGCCGCGGCGGCTCGATGCACATCGCCGACTTCCAGTCCAACAATCTGGGCGCGAACGGGATTGTGGGCGGCGGGATTCCGCAGGCGGTCGGTGTGGGACTGGCGCTTCAAATGCAAAAACGCAAGGAGATTTGTATTTGTGTCTTCGGCGATGGCGCATCCAACGAGGGAGTCTTTCACGAAGCCATGAACATGGCTGCCTTGTGGAAACTGCCCGTCCTCTACATTTGCGAGAACAACAAGTACGGCATGTCGATGGATGTGGAACGCGCCGCCGCCAAACTGCCGATTGCCCAGCGCGCCGATGCCTATGGCATCCCCTGGGCGTGCGTGGACGGCAACGATGTGGTCGAAGTCTATGACGCGATGAAGATCGCTGCGGACCATGTCCGCTCCGGCAAGGGACCGTATTTCGTCGAGACGATCACCTACCGTTATTTCGGTCACTCCAAGAGCGACCGAAACCTGTATCGTTCCAAAGAGGAAATCGAAGACTGGAAGAAGAACCGCGATCCTATTATGCGTTTCACCAAGCACCTGCTTCAATCTGAAACCCTGGGCGAGGACCAGGCGCAGGAGATCGACAACCAGGCTGAGGAGGTCATCCTCAAGGCTGTGGAATTCGCTGAAGCCTCCCCCGAACCCGATCCTTCCACCGTGATGGAGTATGTCTATGCCTGAGATATCCTACCTCGAAGCCATCCGCCAGGCATTATGGCAGGAGATGAAACGCGATGAACGCGTCTTCCTGCTTGGCGAAGATATCGGACGGTACGGCGGCGCGTTCGGCATGACTCATGGCATGTTGGATGAGTTCGGACCGGAGCGCGTGCGCGAGACTCCCATTTCCGAGGCGACGATTGTCGCCACAGCCATCGGGGCATCCTTGCTTGGAATGCGTCCTGTAGCCGAGATCATGTTCATGGATTTCGTATTTCTTGCGCTGGACCAGATCGTCAATCAGGCTGCCAAAATGCACTTCATGTTTGGCGGGCGGACAACCGTCCCCATCGTCATCCGGATGCCGAGCGGCTCCGGCTCCGGCGCGGCGGCACAACATTCGCAATCGCTTGAAAGCATCCTGATGCACTTCCCCGGTTTGAAAGTGATCAATCCATCCACGCCTTATGATGCCAAGGGCTTGATGCTCGCCGCCATTCGGGACCCGAACCCTGTGTGTTTTGTGGAACACAAGGCGCTTTATAAAATGAAGGGCGAAGTGCCGGAGGGCGATTACACCATCCCGATTGGCGTTGCCGAGATCAAACGCCCCGGCCGCGACATCACAGTCGTGGCAAATAACGTCATGGTCGTCAAGACCCTGGCTGTCGCCGAACGCCTTGCAAAGGACGGCATCGAAGTGGAGGTGATCGACCCGCGCACCATGCTGCCGCTCGACACGGAAACCATCATCGACTCTGTCCGCCGCACCGGAAGGATGCTTGTGGTGCATGAAGCCTGCCAGACGGGCGGATGGGCTGGCGAGGTGATTGCATCCGTCGCCGGCAGCCCAGCCTTCGATTACATCGACGCGCCCATGCGCCGTCTCGGCGGCAAGGACATCCCCATCCCGTATAACCGGGGGCTGGAAAAAATTGCCATCCCGCAGGATTTCGAGATCGAACAGGAAATCCGCGCCATGGTGGAAGGAAAGAGATAACATGCCGATCCCGTTTATCATGCCCAAGTTCGACATGGATCAGGAAAAAGCCACCATCATTTCGTGGGCTAAAAAGGAAGGCGATGTCGTCAAAGCCGATGAAACCATCCTCACTGTGGAAACCGAGAAGGTGGCGATTGAAGTCCCTTGCCCGGCGTCCGGCACGCTCGCGGGTATTTTGTACAAGGATGGCGATATCGTCCCCGTGACGGAGGTGATCGCATACATCCTGAAGCAAGGCGAGACGCTTGCGGATTTACCCAAAGCGGGACTGCCCACACCCAAGACGGAACCCTTCGACGACGCTCAGGGCGGGGCTGTTCCCGTTTCTCAAGCCGTTGCCGCCGCCCAAGCCGCTCCTGTCAGCGCCACACCTGTGGCGGTTCGCATGGCAAAAGAGGAAGGCATTGACCTGTCCAAAGTTCCGGCATCCGGTGACAAAATCACAAAAGAAGATGTGGAACGCTATATTGAAAGTCAAAAGCCTGCCGGGCGTGTCACCATCCCAGCCACACCCGCCGCCCGCCGTGTGGCGCGTGAAAGCGGAGTCGCTCTCGAAGCGGTGGCAGGTTCAGGTCCCGGCGGAAGGGTTCTCTCCGCCGACGTGCTGTCAACAGCCAGACCAGTCCCGACATCCACAGTCACAAATGGCAATGGGCGCGAAGCGGAAGTCGTCCCGCTGACAAGCATCCGCCGCACGATTGCCGAACGTATGCAACAGAGTTTTCATGAGTCTCCGCACATCGCCTTGACCGTGGAAGTGGACATGTCGGAAGCGGAAAATGCCCGCAAGCAATTCAGCCTGCAAGCCGAAAAACTGGGACAGCCGAAGATCACGGTCACAAACCTGATGATCAAAGTTGTCGCCTGGGCGCTGGTTCGCAATCCATATATCAACGCCTCCTTCAACGGCGATTCGATTTCCCTCTGGAAGGATGTGAATATCGGCGTCGCCACATCGGTTCCGCAGGGGCTGGTGGTTCCCGTCCTCAAAGGCGCCGACCGTTTGGGCATCGGCGAGATCAACCTGCGTTTGATCGAACTGGCTGACAGGGCGCGCGAAAACAAACTTAAACTCAACGATGTGCAGGGCGGCACGTTCACCATTTCCAACCTGGGCATGTTTGGCATCCGCCAGTTCCGCGCGGTGATCAACCCGCCCGAAAGCGCCATCCTCGCCGTTGGAAGCGTGGTGCGAAAACCCATCGTCGTGGACGACCAGGATCGGGTGGCAGTCCGCCCGATGATGTCGCTGACACTCTCCGCCGACCATCGCGTGATCGATGGAGTCGCCGCTGCCCGCTTCCTCGCCGATCTTGTGACTGGCATCGAAGCCCCGAATTTGCTGTTGTTTTAGAAATATATTTGGAAGGAGTAAATAGATTGCCATGGCTGAAGCAACGATTCAAGTAAAACATAAGGTGGGTTTGCACGCCCGTCCCGCTGCGCTGTTTGTTCAAACTGCCGCAAAATTCGCTTCCAATATCAAAGTAAAAAATTTGACGGCGAACGGGAATTTCGTGGACGCGAAAAGCATCATCATGGTGTTGACGTTGGGCGTGATGAGAGATCACGAAGTGGTCATCCAGACCGAGGGCGCGGATGCCGACACCGCGCTTGACGCATTGAAATCGCTTGTCGAAAGCAATTTTGGTGAGGCGTAATTTTTGCAAAGGATTGAGCCGCTTATGACGCCAAAAAACCTTAGAGGCATTCCCGCGAGTGATGGAATTGCGATTGGTCCCGTCTTTTGCTACATTCCAACCGAGTTGACGATCCCGGTTTGCGCTGCCGGCGGCGCGGATGAAGAGATGGCTCGCTTCACTGCCGCCCGCGAGCGCGCCCGTGTCGAGTTGCAAGGCTTATATGAAGCTGTTGCGAAAAGGGCGGGGAAAGAGGAAGCTTCCATTTTCGAAGCCCACCAGGAGATGCTGTCCGACCCAGCCCTCGAAGGAAAGATTCGCGAGTTCGTGGAAGTTGGTCAAACTGCCGAGCAGGCTTTATCCCTGGCAATCGAAGAACTTGCCAACCTGTTGGCGGGCATGGACGATGAACTCTTTGCGGCGCGCGCGCTGGATGTGAAAGATGTCGGACGCCGCATTCTTCGCATCCTGCTTGGACTGCCGGACACCGCCCTGAGCGCGGTCACGGAGCCGTCCATCATCATCGCCGAAGACCTGACCCCTTCCGACACGGCAAGTCTCGATCCGGCGTTGACGTATGGCTTTATAACCGCGCAGGGCGGGCTTACTTCACATAGCGCGATCCTTGCGCGAACTCTTGGACTGCCCGCGATTGTGGGAATGGGAAGCGGGCTGCTCGACAAAGTCTCCAGCGGCGCCTTCATCGTGATGGATGGACGCACAGGCGAGATGATTGTCGAGCCTGATCAGGAAACCATCGCGCGCTACAAACAGATAAAGATGGAACGCGAGTCGCGTTTACTAATTCTCAAAGCCGCCGCGGAAAAGGATGCGGTCACGGCAAATGGTCGCCGTGTAGAAATTGCCGCAAACATTGGCGAAGCCGCATCTGCGCGCGACGCCATGGAACACGGCGCCGAGGGTATCGGCTTGCTGCGCACGGAATTTCTTTATCTCGAAGACACGCAGCCGCCCAGCGAGGAGAAGCAATATCGCATCTACCGCGAAATTTTCGAGGTAATGAAGGGACGCCCGGTCATCGTCCGCACGCTCGACATCGGTGGGGATAAGCCGCCGTCCTACATGCCCTTTCCCGCTGAGATGAATCCCTTCCTGGGCTGGCGCGCGATTCGTATCAGTTTGGATGAGCCGGAGATTTTCAAGACCCAGTTGCGCGCCATTCTACGCGCGGCAGCGGGACATCACGCCCGCATCATGTTCCCCATGATTTCTGACCTGGATGAACTGCGGCGCGCGCGCGCGATCTTCGAATCGGTCAAACGCGACCTCGAACTTGCTTCCGTTGAATTTGCCGCGGACGTCCCCGTGGGAATCATGGTCGAGACTCCCGCCGCGGCGGTGCTGGTGGACGTGCTTGCCGAAGCCTCTGATTTCTTCAGCCTTGGCACCAACGACCTGACCCAATATACGATGGCGGTGGATCGCGGGAACGCGAAAGTATCCGGGCTTTTTCAGCCTTTGCATCCTGCCGTTTTGCGTCTCATCAGGCAGACGATTGACGCCGGTCATGCAAAAGGAAAATGGGTGGGCATGTGCGGTGAACTGGCTGGCATGACGAAAGCCATACCGATCCTGCTTGGCTTTGGGTTGGATGAGTTCAGCATGAACCCGCGCGCCATCCCGGAAGCCAAAAACCTGATCGGCAAATTGACGGATGAAAAAGCGCGCGAGATCACCGGTCAAGCCATGTCGCTTCGCACGGCGGCGGAAATCGAAAATTACACGACGGGGATACTGGCTTCGTTATAGCATGTCGATACAACCACCCTGTTCAGTTTCTGACAGGGTGGTTTTGTTTTAATATACTTTGCCCATGTCGCTGACCAGTTCGCTCCAGGTTCATTTTGGTTTCGACTCCTTTCGCGCGGGACAGGCGGAGGCGATTCAGTCCCTGCTCAACAATCATCCCACCCTTGTCGGCAACGCCTGCGGGCTTTCGGGTCAGGTGCTGTATTCGGGCGGAGCGAAAGGCGTGGACACCCTCAGCATGGAAGCCGCTCTCGAAGCGCGGGGAACCGCCGTCGGCGTACTGGCGGATAGTTTGACAAGGGCGGTCAAAAGTCAGAAAGAGGCGTTGAGTCGCGGCGACCTCTGCCTGGTCACGCCGCACAGCCCCAGCGCGGGATTCTCCGTCGGCGCGGCGATGGGTCGCAACCGAGACCCTCAAAAATAATTGGGTTCCCGTCTTTGTGCTGGAGCACGAACAAATGCCAGAGGGAAATAAACTGCTGCTGCAAAGGGGTGCGCTGGCATTCTCGCATCCGTTCAAGGACCCTCCCGTCAAACTCCCCGACTGGATGAAGGAAAAATCTGCAAGCCTCCCCTCCCAGCCCAGCCAGCCAAATTTGTTCTGATATATACCTAACTCGCGCGTTTCGATTTATGTCCGCGCCGCGCGTAATCGTTTGAGTCTTTAAGCGGGAAACTCATTCCTCCGTTTTCATTACCTAACCACATGACCAGTCAGGGACTCCCCCATCAACGGGGGATTCTTTGCCACAGACGATCTATCATAAACATGTAAGAGAGCAGGTCTAAAGTATGGCATGCCCAATCGATACACTCAAGATCAAGGAATTGAAAAAATGAGTCTAAAAACCCGCATCAACCGCCATCCACTTTTTGTCTATTTTCTTCTTGCCTATGCAATCTCGTGGGGAGGGATCCTGTTCATTGCATCGTTAAAAGGGCTGGATCCCCGCGCCATCAAACTTACTGATGGAGCATTGATGTATCTCTTTATGCTGCTTGGTCCCAGTTTGAGTAGTCTTACGTTGACCGCGCTGTTGGAGGGAAAAGACGGGGTAAAGCATCTCTTCAAGCGCATGACCAACTGGAAGGTTGGATGGAATTGGTATCTTCCACTGCTGACCATCCCGATTCTATCCACCGCTGTCTTCCTGATTTTTTCGACGATGGTTTCCCCGATTTACAAGCCGAATATGAACCTTGCCTTCGGTCTGGTCATCGGCGGACTGGCGGGTCTCTTTGAAGAAACAGGCTGGACGGGGTTCGCCCTCCCGCGCCTGCAATCCAAATATAGCGTCTTCCTCAGCGGACTGATTCTGGGTTTGCTCTGGGCGTGCTGGCACGGCATGGCAGATTACTGGGGTAACATCGCAAATTTCGGCGCGAACTGGCTGCCGCATTTCATCCTCTATTGGATCATTCCGCTGACCGCCTATCGAATTCTGATGGCATGGGTATATAAAAACACGAACAGCCTGTTACTCGGTCAACTGATGCACGTGTTTTATACGGGAACCCTGGTGACGGTGGAACCAACAATGGCTGTGACGGAAAGCATACTGTGGATTGCCCCCTTTGCAGCCGCGTTGTGGGTGGTGGTCATTATTGTGATGAAGAGGCGGTAAGTTATTAGACTTTATCGGTAATAAGCCCAAAAACCGATTTGGACGCTGATCAACGCAGAAAACGCGGATTTTTCTCTTTGAATCACTGATGTTACACAGTGTCGTTCTGAGCGGCGCGAAGAACCTCTACGATTGTCTCAGAGACCCTCACTGCACTGGTGCGCGAC
>CAILWD010000293.1 GCA_903837815.1 uncultured Chloroflexota bacterium
CGCGGCGGGGAAAATGGTCGAAGTGCCGTATCAAGCCAGTTTCGTGTCAGGCATGGGAGCGCCCTTCGTCTTCCCGCAGATGTGGAATCTGGCGAGTCAACTGCTGGACGGTTCGCGCATGGTCAAGTTGACTCAGGTCGCCAAAGCCATTCGATTATTGGCAGAACGTCATCACATCATCGTCGAAGGCGCTGGAGCGGTGGCGCTGGCGGCGGCATTGCAAATATCCGAAAAGAAAAAAATAGTTTGCGTGGTGTCTGGCGGAAATATCAACGCCGCACACCTGAATAAAATCCTGCAAGGAGAACTGCCTTGAGAGACCCAAACATTGGACGAATCGAAGCCCGTCCCGGTCAGCAGGCGTACGGCATGGGGCTGGGTGTGATGTTGCTGGATGATGTATATCCCGGCTTCCCCGGTGACGTGCGCAACGCCAGCGGCTACCCGTTCCCGATTCAATACGAAGTCGTCAGCGGCGTGGACATCAAAAAATTGGTGGTGGACAGTAACAAAATCATGTGCCTGCCGCCGCTGATCAAAGCCGCGCAAAAGTTGGAGAAACTTGGCTGTCGCGCCATCGTCGCGGAGTGCGGATACTTCGCCTACTTCCAGAGCGAGGTGGCGGCGAGCGTGAAGATTCCCGTTTTCATGTCGAGCCTGTTGCAAGTGCCGCTGGCACAACAAGTCGTCGGCGCGAGTCGCGTGGTCGGGATTTTGATGGCGAACGCCAAGCACCTGACTGACCATCATTTGGAATCCGTCGGAATTAAACTCGGCTCGAACTATGTCATCGGCGGCGCGATGGAAGACCTGCGCTGTGAGGAGTTCGATCACCTGTGGACGGCGGGCTTGCGGACGAATCCGCCAGCGGCAGACTACGCCAAAGCCGAGGCTGAATTTCTGGCGGTTGCAATCGAGTTCTACAAATCACACCCGAAGATGGGCGCGATGGTTTTGGAATGCACAGGCTTCCCACCCTTCGCCCGCGCCCTGCAACGCGAAATCGGAATCCCCATCTTCAGTTGGGGCACGCTAATGGAGTACGCCTACTCTGTTGTCGTCCACCGTGAATATTACGGGCATGTGTAATTTCATGTCATTGCGAGGGCGACAGCCCGAAGCAATCTCCAACCGCCATGAGATTGCTTCGTCGCGAAGAACAAGTGCGCTCCTCGCAATGACATTCATGGAGACTTTATGATTATCGCAAATTCCCTCGAACGTCACACCCCTCAATTCCGCGTTCTCTCTGACGAGCAGTGCGCTGAGATTTACCAAGCCGCGCTCGACTGTCTCGAACGCATCGGGATTCAAATGCACAACGCCGCCGCCCGTGACCTGCTTGCCGCGCACGGCGCGACGGTGACGGATCACATTGTCAAAATCCCGCCGCAGTTGGTGAAGCAGGCGGTTGCTTCCACGCCGCATGAGTACGCCGTTTGGGGACGCGACGACAAGCACAAAATGCAGGTCGCCATCAACCGCGTCCATTTTGGGCCGGGACCCACCTGCACGTATTTTTACGACCCGCAAACGGGTGAACGCCGTAAGGCGCGGCGCGGCGACGCGGGCATGACCGCCAAAGTCTGCGACGCCTTGCCGAACATTGATTACATCATGGGCTTGAGTCTCTTCGACGACGTAACGCCCGTCTTGGCTCCCGTCTACGAGTTTGCCGAGGAACTGGCGAACACATCCAAGCCCATCGTCGCGTGGGCGAACACCGCCGCCACCTTCGACGACATTTACCAGATGGCTGTTGCCGCCGCTGGGAGCGAATCTGCCCTGCGCGAGAAACCCATCTTTGCCCTGTTCACCACATACGAATCGCCATTCAAGATTGCGGACTCCGCGCTCGCCACATTGATGAAAGCGGCTGAAGGTGGAATCCCGTCCATTTGTTTGGGCGGACCCACCGTCGGGTTGGAATCCCCCTTCACAGGTGCGGCGGCGCTGACGATTCATCTCGCAAGCGCACTCGCCGCGTTGACCGTCGTCCAGACCCACGTCCCAGGCGCGCCGATGGCGATTGGTGGCTTGCCCTCGATGATGGACTTGCGGACGGCGCGTCCCGCGTACGGTTCGCCCGAAGCCAGTCTGCACTCCGCCGCCGCCGTTGACCTCGCCCGCTATCTGGGAATCCCCTTCATGGGGACGGCAGGCGCTTCGGAAGCCAAGCAGGTGGACGCCCAGGCTGGAGCCGAAGCCGCGCTCCAGGTCATGCTCTCCGCTTTGAGCGGGGCGTCGCTGGTTCACGACGTGGGCTTCCTCGACTGCGCCGACATCGGCTCGCTTTCGTACCTCGTCCTCGTGGATGAAATCATCGGCATGGCGGCGCGGGTCATGCGCGGCGTGCCTGTCAATGCCGAGACCATCATGTTCGAGTTGATCGAAAAGGTCGGCGTGGGCGGCTTGTATCTGAGCCAGTCTAAGTCTGCTTCGCTGTGCCGCAAAGAGGTCTGGGTTCCGACTTTGCTGGATCGCGAGCCGTACACAAAATGGGAGCGCAACGGCAGCCTCTCAACAGAAGATGTAGCGAACGCAAAAGTGAAAAAGATTTTGGAAACCCACCAACCCAAACCGCTTTCTCCTGATACAATTCAGGCGATTGAAAAAATTTTGATTGCCGCTGAAAAACGCGAGAAGAAGTAACAATGTCATTGCGAGGAGCGACAGCGACGACACTTGCGCCGCACGCCAGTGCGGTGAGCAATCCCCCGTCATGAGGAGATTGCTTCGGGAAAACCACCCTCGCAATGACATACCGAGAAAAAAATGGAAAACCTCCCCATCATCTTCATTGCCTGCCGCATCTTCGAGTCTTTGCTCTCCCGCTATATTCCAGCGGAGTTGAAAAACCGCGTCACCTTCCTGGATTACGGTTTGCATAGAATACCCAAACAATTAAATAAAGCTTTACAGGCGGAAATTGACTCGGTCGCAACTCCCAGCCTGATTATGCTGGGCTACGGCTTGTGCGGCAACGGATTGAAAGACATTCAAGCGGGAATTCACACCTTGCTGCTGCCCAAGACTGAGGATTGCATTGCCATCTTCCTCGGCTCGGACGAAGCCTACCGCAGGGAGTTCAACGCCCACCCCGGCACCTACTACCTGACAGGCGGCTGGCTCGAGGCGGGGTCTGATCCGCTCAAAGAGTATGAAAAGTACGTCGAGAAGTATGGTCAACAAACTGCCGATTTCGTCATGGATGAACAATACAAAAATTACAAGCGTATTGCGCTCGTCGGTCACTCGGAGGAGGATTTGGCGGAATACCGCGAAAGAGCCATGCAGGTGGCGGATTATTGCGGACGCTGGGGGATGACCTACCACGAAATCGGCGGCTCGGATTCCTACGTCCGCAGGCTGGTCTCTGTTGCAACAGACCTTTCCCAAGCCGACGACGCTTTCCTGGTGATTCCACCGGGCGGCAAAATCGAAGGATGGCAATAAAAAAAGACCCTAAAGGTTTTGGAAGCCTTTAGGGTCTTTCACTGAATCGTATCTTAGTGATGTTCCTTCGTGGATTGGAATGGCAGGTATTGCGCCGCCAGACTGAACATCAACAGCCAATAACTGATCACCAGCGAAGCGACCGAGAACTCAACCCAGGTGGGAGTATAGGAGTTAAGGATGACTCCAGGGGTGAAAGGGTCATACGTAATCGAAGCAATCAAACCGGCAAAGTTATAGTTCCAGCGGGTGAGGACTGCCGCAATGATTGGGAAGAAAGAAACCGCCATCAGCGCGCGGAAACTTACTTTATTTGCAGCCATCATGACGGAACCGGCAATGATGGGCAGCAGCGCCTGTCCAATCCAGAAGGTCAGGCTGTAGGGAGCGATCTTGTCGAGCATTTCGGTTTGAAGGGCAATCTCGCGGTTGAAACTGTAGTAATTGGTCACAGCCCAATCCCAGACGCGGAGGTAGGTCAACAGAAGGGTAATTCCGCCTGCAAGACGGGCGACATCCTTCAATGCCTCGTCAGTGACCTGTCCCGGCCGCATGACACGGAAAACAAAAACACTCGCAAGGAAAAGCAGGGAAATACCGCCGCTCATGGCAGAAAAGACGAACTGCACCGGCGCGCTCTGGTTGAACCAGATGCCGCGTCCTGCCAGCACCGAATAGGTTGCGCCGAGTGATGCCTGGTGGAGCAGGGAAAGGGTGAGACCAGCCACCGCTAAAATCGGGCCTGCGCTGTGGAACCAGTGCGCCACCTTATGCGCGAATTTCATCAGGTTGCCCAGCCAGGGGAAACGGGTGAGCCAGGGGTGGGTGTGGAAAACGGGATGCTCCAGCACAATCGGCAGGATTTCCGCAATCAACACGCTCAAGTACAGAACCACACACATGGTCACTTCCCAAAGCAGGGAGTGGGGCTGCCAGAAGACGATGGGATGCCAAAATCGCAGCGGCTGACCAAGGTCGAAGAGCAGGACCATTCCCGCCGTCGAGTAGCCGAGGAAGCCGAGCAAAACGGCAAGTTTTCCGATCACCTCGAAGCGCTTGATGCGCAGGATATAAACAACCACACCGAAGACAAAGGCACAGCCGCCCATCGCAATGGCAGAAAGGTCGATGGAAATCCATAAGCCCCAGGGGATGGCGTTGGACAAGCCGGTGACGTGCAAACCGTCGCGCAAAACCGTGACCGCGCCCACCAAGCCAAAGAGGATGCCGGCAATCAGCAGGGCGATCCAATATGGGAAGATGACGATGGAACGCTTCCCAATGCGAAGAGTTGGGGGATGAATATTGGCAAGCATGGGTTAGCTCTCCCGATTTTGAATGAATGGTGTCTTCGATTCGGCAACCGGCGGGACGTAGTACACACGCGGCTCGGTGCTGAGGTCTTCACGCAGGCGCAGGATAACGCTGGCTTCGTCGCGCGCTTTCGTGATCGGGCTTTCGGGGTCGAGCACGTTGCCGAAGACTCGCGCCCCGGTTGGGCAGGCGACGACACAAGCCGGGGTGGCGGGTTCGTCCACGCCGGGCACAAGTCCGCGCTCCACACCGTAATCGATGCGATGGGAGCAGAAGTGACACTTCTCCACCACCCCGCGCGGACGGTTCGGCACTTCCTGCATTCCAAAGTCGGGAGCCTTGTCGCTTTTTTCGATGGGGTTCTTCCAGTTGAAGACGCGGGCGTTGTACGGGCAGGCTACCTGGCAATAACGACAGCCGATGCACAGGTCGTAATTCATCGCCACGATGCCATCTTCGCGATAGTATGTGGCTCCCACCGGGCAAACATGGACACAAGGAGCTTCGGCACACTGCATACAAGGGCGGGAAAGAAAGAAGTTTTCACCCGACTGGGTCGTTTCGGTCGTTACCACGTTGTAGAGCATGTCGTCCGCCAGGTTATTGACTGCCTGGCAGGCATAGGTGCAGTAGTTACAGCCAATGCATTTGTTGATGTCGATCAACATGCCCCACTTGGGACCGCTGCCTTCGCCGCCGCCGGATTTGTTCGGCACGACAGCGAGTGAATTCAGGCTGAAAAATTGCGCCAGCCCTGCGGCTCCCAGAAGCGCGCCGCCCACTTTCAGCAGGTCGCGGCGGGCAATCTTTTGTTCTCCCTGTTCGGGAGGGGTTTCGTTTGGATTTTTCATGCAAGCCTCCGATTCCACTTATCTCTAAAACTATTTCTCAGGGTTCGGGGTGCCGGGCTCCTGTCCGAAGATCGCCCAGGCGACAACGCCGCCAATCAACAAACCGGCCAGCAGCAATAACCAGGAGGGCAGGGTAATCCCGCCGTTTGCAGGAACATCCTGCGCCGTTTCTTCGGCAGGATGCGCTTCCGCTTCTTCTGCGGCTGAGGATTCAGCGGTGGCTTCTCCCTCGACTGGGGCTACAGGCTCGATGACCGCACCGGCAGCGACCAACTGGTTTGCCTCGTGGATATCAGAATGGCAGGATTCACAAGATGCAATGGTGGCTTTAAAGGTGTGTCCGCTGTCCTCGCCGAAATGGCAGTTCTCACAGGTCAATCCCGCCGCGCTGTGGGTTGAATCGTGCGCAGTCTCATACTGCTGCTTATGGCAGTTGGCGCAGATCAACTGGTTATCGTCCAGCACCTTTTGCTGTTGCGAGTGCGGTTCGTGACATGTGGCGCAGCCCAGGGCGATTTCTCCGTGACGGCTCGATTCCCATTCCCCGGCTTTGTCGGCATGACAGGTGTTACAGGTGAGTACCTGACTTTCGACCGAATAGGTCAACTCAAAGGGATGGGCTCCCTCGCCATTTGCAAGGCTGTGGCAATTCTCGCAATCGATTGGCACGGAACCATGCTGGCTGATGCTCCACAGGTCATAGTGATCCTGGTGGCATCCCTTGCAGGTATCGGCTGATTGCGCGGGCGCGGTTGCCTTCACATCCTGGTTTGGGCTAAGAACCAGGATGGCAAACAGCGTGACGGCAAACGCCACGACAAGCACGAGACCGGCCTTGAATTTGGGCTGTATTTTGGTCATATCACATTCTCCGAGTATTAAGAGTTTTTTACGTATGTATAAGGTTACTACAATTTATGAGACAGGCAAGTGCAACCTGTCATTATCCCTCCAATTGAATGTCATTTGAAATGCGATGAATACTATTGAAATTGTTTTACTATGTGCTTCCTTCTTTAACGCCCTTGACCTGCTTTCCCCCTCCAAGTTCTGCAATTTTATCTTTGGGCTTGCTGAAGCGCATCCCGCGTATTGATGACAAATTCCCAGAATTTTGCCTGGGCGCGCGTCAAAGGCTGTCGACGGTTGCGAGCAAGATAGATACTGCGTGTCAGGTTCATGCCCTCCACCGTAACCTCCACGATACGTCCCAAGTCCAGTCCACGCGCCGCCGCCAGACGGGAAATAAAGGCGATGCCCAACTCCTCCTCCACCGCCATTCCAATGGCTTCCGCATTTCCCAAAACCATGGCGATATTCAACATATCAGGAGAGATATCGCATTTAACCAATCCTTCGATCAGAACTTCGCGCGTTCCTGCCACCTCCTCGCGCAAAATCATCGGTTCGTCCAGTAGATCATCCGCATAGACCTTTCTATACTGAGCCCATGGATGATTTGCCGGCACGACTAAGATGACATCATCCTTGAAAAAGTCCTGATATTCCAGGTCGGAATGTTCGATTACCTTGCTTGAAATCCCCAGCGAGACTTCGCCGGTCACCAATTTATTAATGACAGATTCGCGGCTGGTGACAAGTACATTGATGCGGACTTGAGGGTATTCGCGGCGAAAACGGGCAATAAGTCCCGGCAACAAATATTTCCCTGAGGCGGTGGAACAACCAACTGTTATCTCTCCCGCCACTTCCCCATGCAGGGAAAGCATGGTTTGTTCAATGCGCTGGGCAGAGGTGAGCAACTCGCGCGCCATGGAAACCAACACCTGGCCAGATTCGGTCAACTGCGTTGCGCGTCCCTGGCGGATAAATAACTGCACCTCCAGTTGACGTTCCAATCCCTGTATGATCTGGCTGACAGCGGGCTGTGAAAGGTGCAAATGCCGTCCAGCTTCGCTAAAACTACCATGTTTTGCGATTGCCAGGAAGACGTTGAGCGCATCTAAGTTAAGCATAGGGATTCATTATATTCGATAAATCGAATACCACGCATTAAATGCGCCATGACTTGCGCCAATCAAGAACGACAAAAACAAATAAAAAAACAACTGCCTGCAAGCGTTTGCTCACAGGCAGTTGCTGTATTACAGGGGAATTACTTCTCGACGGGGAAGCTTTCAGCGACCCAGCCGTTCATACCCTTGGCCATGCTGGTGACGTTGGTGTAGCCCATCATGCGCATTGCCATCATCGCCATCGCGCCGCGGTGACCAGACTGGCAGACGGTGACAACCGCAGCAGCCTTGTCGGCGGGGAGTTTGGTCATATCAGCGAGGAATTCGTTGACGGGGATGTTGACTGCGCCCTTGATGTAGCCAGCGGCGAATTCGTCAGCGGTGCGGAGGTCGAAGACCATCGGCGGGGTGGCGGATTCAACAGCGGCTTTCACATCCTTCGCGCCGACGCTGTAGAAGCCATCGGGCAGGGTGGAGAGGAAGAG
>CAILWD010000294.1 GCA_903837815.1 uncultured Chloroflexota bacterium
AGCGGCGGGCTTCGGTGAGATGTCCGTGCGTATCCCAAAAATCAATCAGTGCCGCGGCGATTCGCAGACCGAGTTCAGGTCGGGTTCCCTGCGACCATTCCAACGCTGCACGCAGGTTGTCGTGCTCAGTCTCCAGCAAAGACATCCACTCCGCCTGTTTGCGACCTCGTAATTCCAGCTGCGCGGTTTCAGCATATTTCAAAAAATATTCCAGATGCTGGTCGCGATAGATACGCGTCTCTTCGGACATCATCAGCATTTCGCGTGCATATTGACGGGTCGTCTCTAACATCCGATAGCGGACATCTCCCGCCGATTCCTCCATGTTGACCAAGGATTTGTCCACGAGATGAGTCAGTAGATCAAGGATATCGAGTCCGGTTCCTTCCTGGACGCAGACCCGTTCTGCCGCTTCGAGCGTCCACCCACCGATGAAGACTGCCAATCTGCGGAGGAGGTGTTTCTCCTGCTCCGAAAGTAGATTGAAACTCCAGTCGATCATCGCTCGCAGAGTCTGCTGGCGAGGCAGGGCGGTGCGCGAACCTCCCGTCAGCAAGTGGAATCGGTCATCGAGGCGCGCCGCAATTTGTTCCACGCTCAAGGCTCGGACGCGCGCCGCCGCCAACTCTATCGCCAAAGGAATGCCGTCCAAACGGGAGCAGATTTGGGCGACGGAAGAGGCGTTGTCCTTCGTCAACTGAAAGTGAGGTTTGGCAAGGATGGCGCGTTCAATGAAAAGACGCACGGATTCGAGTCGTGAAAATTCATCCAAAGACATCGAACTTTTAGCGTCAGGCACAGACATTGATGGGACATGCCATGCCATCTCCCCTTTGACACCCAACGCCTCGCGGCTGGATGCCATGACCTTCAACTCTGGCGCGTTGCTCAATAAGGTTTCAACGAGTTTGGCAACGGCTTCGATCAGGTGCTCGCAGTTGTCGAGAATGAGTAATAACTTCTTTCCACGCACTCGTTCGATGAGTGCTTGGGCTGGAGTTTTGTCCTGTTGTTCACTGGCTTCCATCGCGGTGAGGATCGTCTGCGGGATGAGACTCGAATCGGTAAGCGGCGCAAGTTCCACGAACCAGATGCCATCTGCAAATTGATTGAGCAGATCCGCCGCTACTTGTAACGAAAGGCGCGTCTTGCCTGTACCGCCTGAGCCTGTCAATGTGACGAGTCGATGAGCGCCGATGGCTTGCTTTATTTCCACCTTTTCTTTTTCACGTCCAATAAAACTGGTGGTCGGCGCGGGGAGATTGTGGCGAGAAGCATCCAGCGTTCGGAGTGGAGGAAATTCAGAAGGAAGTCCTTCAACCACCAGTTGAAAAATCTGCTCGGGGCGGTTCCAATCTTTGAGCCGCCTTGCTCCCATGTCGCGCAAAGAAACATCAGTAGGGAGGGTATTTTGTAGGAGTTCCTGAGTTGCGAGTGATAGAAGTGTTTGTCCGCCGTGCGCCGCCGACATGAGACGTTGCAGGCGGCTCATTGTGAGAAAGCCACGATAATCACCGCCTTCCTGAAGTTCCGCTTCGCCGGTGTGGATGCCCATCCGTACTTTGATGACCACATCTCCCCAGCTATCATTATGTAGATCTGTTTGAGCCTTCAACGCGGCGCGCAGGGCATCCTGCGCTGTGTGGAATGCGGCGCAAAAGGCATCGCCGATCACTTGAAACACATAGCCATGATTGGTCTCAATGGCGTTTCTCAAGATTGCGTTGTGACGCGCGTGAGCAACCACCATCGCCGCAGGTTTTTCCTGCCACAGTCGTGTGCTACCCTGAATGTCGGTGAAGAGAAACGTGACAGTTCCAGAGGGATGATTCATCAACCTACTCCGCTGTCGTATTCAAACTGCGAACGCTCCACGCATAGAGATTATCATTCTGAATTTCTCCGATCCGTTTCAGCATGTCATCCAAATCATCTTCAGGGCTGACCCAGCGACCCGTCAGGACGTCGTATTTGCCCGAAGCGAGCGCCACCGCCAGCGTTCCCGCCAACTCGACAGGTTGCCACTTGCCTTCGAGCCATGTCGACAAATCGGGAAGCCATTTGCGACCCACTTCGGATTCGATCATGTAATCCATTAACTCGGTATGTGTGGGACCCACGGTCATGGCAAAGACGCTAATGCCGTATTCTTTGACCTCCTGCGCCAGCGTGTCGGTTAAGCGCGTGACTGCAACTTTGGAGCAATCGTAAGCCGACACTTTTGGCATGCCTGAACTGGAAAAGTTGATGATCCGTCCGCGCCTGCGTTGGGTCATGCCTTTCAATACAGCGTGACAGCAAAGAAACACGCTGCGGATGTTGACTTCCACATCGCGCCACCATTCGTTGGGATCGGATTCCCAAACGGGAGCAATAGAGGTTAGCCTCCCCGCGTTGTTGACGAGAATATCTACCGCGCCGAGTTCGCGCTCGACCTGCTCAACCATCGCGCACACGGCGGAAGGATCGGTCACATCGGCTGTGATGGCAATCGCTTGACCGCCTTCGCTTTGAATCAGCGACACGGTCTCCGCGAGTTGATCCGCAGAACGCGCTACAACCGCGACTTTGACTCCTTCCTTTGCCAAGGCGCGCGCAATCTCGCGCCCAAATCCGCGCCCGCCGCCTGTGACGATGGCGGTTTGTCCTGTGAGGGGGTGTGATGACATATTGCTCTCCATAATGTGATTGTGTAGCCCGCGTTCTCTTACGGCAACTACAAGAATATTGAATCTCCTTGCCTCACGCCCCCATCATCGCTTCCGCGGTGAGGATGCCCGATGTGGCGGCGCGCCCCACGCTGTAGCCTGGGTAGGTGGTCTGCCCAGTCTGGTACAAGCCTTGAATGGGAGTGCGATGCGGGAAGTGATTCCACGGCGCGACCTGCGGAGAGAGTCCGTACACCGCGCCGCGATACAGGTTCAGGTTGTTCCTGAAATCCTTCGGGCTGACGATGCGTTTGACGGCGATGTCCAGTTTGTGAACGCGCGCGAGGGCTTCCACCGCTTTTTCGAGAACGGCTTCCTTTTTCTCGTCGCTCCAATCGTCAAGCGGAAAATCGCGGCGCACAGGCGGGTACATCTCGATCACGCTCCCGCCCGCGGGCGCGAGTTCGGGGAGAGTGACCGTCGGCGCGTCGTACACCAGCCACTTCACGCCGTCGTCGCAGGGAGCGAACACGTCGGCTTGATTTTCCATCGGCGGCAGGAAACAATGCGAATGACTCGGCGCGTCTATTTTGTTTCGCAAGCCGAGTTGCACCGAAAACGCGCTGTGCGAAAGATTCGCTTCCTTTGCCATACGCTTCAAGCCGCGCGGCGAATCCGCATCGTCCAGCAATGAGCCGAAGGTCAGCATCCCGCTGACGGTCGAGATGACCGCGTCCACTTCGACCAATCCCTGTCCGCGAATCTCCAACCCGCGCGCGCGACCATCTTTCACGACGATTTTATCCACCCGCGTATTCAAATGGATCTCCCCGCCGTGCGCGAGCATCGCCTGGCTGAGCGCTTCGGGAACTTTGCCCATGCCGCCTTCGGGCAGGTGAAAGCTGTCGCTGAAAAGAGTCACCAGACCCAAGACCGAAATCGCGGGCTGTTTCTCTGGCGGGAGTCCCGTGTACAGCAAAACGCCCGACATCGCGGCACGGACCGAATCGTCGCTGAAGAGCCGCCGCAATTCGTCCGCCACCGTGCCGCCGAATTTTGGCAGATGCCGCCAGCCCTTTGCAAGGATGCGCGAAAACGAAAGCGGATTGACAAGGATGTCTTCGGTCAGCAGGCGCAGGGCTGGCTCCCAGCGAGTCATCATGGCGTCCAATTCTTTTTTTAGGACGGCTTCGTTCACCATACCCTTTTTCTTTTTGACGGTCACGCGCAAGCCATCGCCAAATGTGACCTTGTCGCCGTTGGGCAGAACCGTCGTCTGCGGCGCGGTGATTCTCTTCAGCGGCAAAACGGACTTGCGATCCAGCCCGACTTTCGCAAAGACGCGATCCAGCATGTTGGGCAGGGCGAGATACAACGCGCCGTCGTTGAACGTGTATCCGCCGATGTTCGTCGTCGAGCAGCAGCCGCCGATTTTTTCATTCGCTTCAAAAAGCTTGACCTTGATCCCAGCGCGCGCCAGCAACCCGCCCGCCG
>CAILWD010000295.1 GCA_903837815.1 uncultured Chloroflexota bacterium
ACCGACAGCGGGCAGATTGCCCTCGGTCAAAATGTGGTGGTTGCCTTCCTCTCCTGGGAGGGCGGCAATTTCGAGGATGCGATTTTGCTTTCCGAGCGTCTGGTTCAGGACGACCGCTTCACCTCGGTTCACATCGAGAAGCATGAAGTGGAAGCCCGCGATACCAAACTTGGTCCCGAAGAGATCACCCGCGACATCCCCAATGTGGGCGACGACGCGATCAAAGACCTCGACGAAAACGGCATCATCCGCATCGGCGCGGAAGTTGGCCCCAACGACATCCTTGTCGGCAAGATCACGCCCAAGGGTGAAAAAGAACTCACCCCCGAAGAGCGCCTGCTTCGTGCCATCTTCGGCGAAAAATCACGCGATGTGAAAGACACCTCCCTGCGGATGCCTCACGGCGAACGCGGCAAGGTGGTGGACGTGAAGGTCTTCACTCGCGAAGACAATTCCGACCTCTCGGCCGGCGTGGACATGATGGTGCGCGTCTCTGTCGCTCAACGCCGCAAGATCACGGCAGGGGACAAGATGGCAGGTCGCCACGGAAACAAGGGTGTGGTTTCCAAGGTTGTGCCTGTGGAAGATATGCCCTTCCTCGAAGACGGAACCCCCGTTGACCTCATCTTGAATCCGCTTGGCGTGCCTGGTCGTATGAATATTGGTCAGGTTTTGGAAGTTCACCTCGGCTGGGCTGCGAAGCGCATGGGGTTCCGCGCAATTACCCCGGTGTTTGACGGCGCGACCGAAGAGCAGATCGAAGCGGAACTCGCCCGCGCCTGGCTCATGGATCAAGCCTGGAAGGAATCTGCCGAGCGCGCCTGGGAATGGCTCAAGGAACAGGAATACGACCCCACCACCATTCAAGACGACGACGAAGTCCGCCGCCTGTATCTCGAACACTGGCTCGGAAAACGCAAATACGATGTTTACAGCCTGAACGAACCTGACTATGCCCGTCACGCCGCCGCCAAGGAATGGTTGCGCGAGAAGGGATATGCCAAGCCCGAAGAAATCCTGCTCGATGATCGTGATGTGGCGAACTCCAATCCCGAAATTGACGACATGACCATCAAGGCCTGCCTGCGCTTGTGGATGGAATCTAATGGGGTGACCCGTCGAGTTGCCGAAGACAAGGTTTATGAAACGGCTCAGGAACTTGCCAAGGAAAAAGGACTTCCGCTTCCCACCCTCGGCAAGCAGACTCTGCGCGATGGCAAGACCGGCCTTCCGTATGACCAGCCTGTAACTGTCGGCGTCATGACCATCCTCAAATTGCATCACCTTGTCGAAGACAAAGTTCACGCCCGCTCGACGGGTCCGTACAGCCTCGTTACCCAGCAGCCTCTCGGCGGCAAGGCGCAGTTCGGCGGTCAACGCTTCGGCGAAATGGAGGTGTGGGCGCTTGAAGCCTACGGTGCGGCGCACACACTTCAGGAAATGCTTACGGTCAAGTCGGACGATGTCCAGGGTCGCGTCAACACCTATGAGGCAATTGTCAAGAGCGAGCCGATCGAAGAGCCGAGCATCCCCGCCTCCTTCCGCGTGCTGGTCAAGGAATTGCAGTCGCTTGGTCTCGCGGTCGAAGCGGTCAACGAAAGCGGCGACGTGGTGCGGTTTGGCAAGGACGATGAAAAGGCGCATCCGCCCAAACACGATACCGGACTGTTGAGTCTTGGAGAGAATCAATCCAGGAAAAAGTAGCGTTTTCCATTGACGCAACAGGATTGGCGTGATAAACTAACCAGCCGTTGCCCAGAAAGCAAGAGCGGCTTTACCCCCGCTCGACTCATTGGCAGCTACAAATGAGGCCATCAGGGATTGTTGTGATGGTCTCATTTCTTGCGAATGTTCATATCGATTTGTGAAAAAATTTGTAATCGGAGAAGACGATGCCGACAGTCAATCAAATGGTCCGCAAAGGACGCAAAAACAGCAAAGCAAAAAGCAAAGCGCCTGCCTTACAGTTCACCTTGAACAGTTTCAAGCAGCGCCGCGTGCGACAGGACAAGGGCGCCCCGCAGAAGCGTGGCGTTTGCACTGTTGTTCGTACCACTACGCCCAAGAAGCCGAACTCTGCGCTGCGCAAGATCGCGCGTGTGCGCTTGACGAACGGCATCGAAGTCACGGCGTATATCCCCGGCGAAGGTCACCAGTTGCAGGAACACTCCGTTGTGCTGGTTCGCGGTGGTCGTGTGAAGGACCTGCCTGGCGTGCGTTATCACATTGTCCGCGGTTCGCTCGACACCACCGGCGTTGCCAATCGCAAACAGGGTCGTTCGAAGTATGGCGCAAAGCGTCCCAAGTAATCTATAAATGGAGTAAAGCATGCGTAGAGCAAAACCTGAGAAACGGGAACTCCTTCCCGACAGTCGCTATAACAGCATCAACGTGCAGACCATGGTTCAGCATGTGTTGAAGCGCGGCAAGAAAAGCCTTGCCGTTCGTTTGATTTATGATGCCATGGACCTGATCAAGGAACGCACTGAGAAGAGCCCGATGGAAGTCTTCGATGGCGCCCTCAAGAACGTCGGTCCCGTCATGGAAGTCCGCCCCCGCCGTGTGGGTGGCGCCACATATCAAGTTCCGATGGAAGTCTCTTCAGACCGCCGCACCACGCTGGCGCTGCGCTGGATTCTGTCTGCGGCGCGTGACCGCTCTGGAAAATCCTTCTCGGACAAACTGGCTTCCGAATTGATCGATGCGTTTAACGAGACTGGCTCCGCCATCCGCAAGCGCGACGAAGCGCATAAGATGGCAGAGGCGAACCGCGCCTTCTCCCATTACCGTGTTTAGTTTTATTTTAGGAATATAGGAAGTAGCAGGAAGAATGGCACGTTTGCATCCATTGGAGAAGTTTAGAAATATTGGCATTATTGCCCACATCGACGCCGGAAAGACGACGACGACCGAGCGTATCATGTTCTATACTGGCATGACGCACCGCATCGGCTCCGTGGATGACGGCACGACAGTGACTGACTGGATGGTACAGGAAAGAGAGCGGGGCATCACAATTGTCTCGGCGGCTGTATCGGCAGAGTGGAAGGGCTATCAGGTCAACATCATCGATACGCCCGGTCACATTGACTTTACGGCGGAAGTTCAGCGTTCGTTGCGCGTTCTGGACGGTGGGGTGGTGGTCTTCGACGCGGTACAGGGTGTGGAACCGCAATCCGAAACCGTCTGGCGACAGGCTGACCGCTATGGCGTTCCCCGCATTTGTTTTGTAAATAAGATGGATCGCGTCGGCGCATCCTATGAGCGCACCATCGAGACGATCATCGACCGCCTCGGCGCCAACCCGATCCCCATGCAGATTCCCATTGGTTTCGAGGCAACTTTCAAGGGTCTCGTCGACCTCCTTGAAATGAAGGCTGTCATCTGGCAGGACGACCTTGGCAAGGAGCCGCAAGTCACCGAAATTCCCGAAGATTTGAAGGATCAGGCTAAAGAGTTGCGCGCCAGGATGGTCGAGAAGATCGCCGAACTCGACGACGAATTGACCATGAAATTCCTCGAAGGGCAGGAAATCAGCATCGAAGAGATGAAACTCGCTCTTCGCAAAGGTGTTTTGGCGAATAAAGCCGCACCTGTTTTCTGTGGCTCCTCTCTCAAGAACAAAGGCGTTCAGGTTTTACTGGATGCGGTGGTGGATTATCTTCCCTCCCCGGCGGATAAGCCCACGATGACTGTTTCCGAGCCTGGCAGCCCCGAAACTACCTTTGAAATTGCCACCAAAGACGACGCACCTCTCGGAGCTTTGGTCTTCAAAATTGTGACCGACCCGTATGTTGGGCGTCTTGCCTATATTCGCGTTTACTCCGGCGTCATTACCCAGGGACAGTCGGTGATGAACAGCACCAAGGGGCGCAAGGAACGCATCGGACGTTTGATTCGTATGCACGCCGACCATCGCGAAGACGTGACCGAAATCCGTGCTGGCGACATCGGCGCGGTACTCGGCTTCAAGGAAAGTTTTACCGGCGACACGCTCTGCGATTCCAAGCATCTTGTTCTTGAAACCATTTCCTTCCCGGAACCGGTGATCTCGATTGCCATCGAACCGAAAAGCACCGCAGACCAGGAAAAAATGGGGGAAGCCCTCCGCAAACTGTCGGAAGAAGACCCAACACTTCATGTCAACACGGACCAGGATTCGGGTCAGACCATTCTCAGAGGCATGGGCGAACTTCATCTCGATATTGTGGTGGATCGTCTCTTACGCGAATTCCGCGTGCAGGCAAATGTTGGCGCTCCGCGCGTAGCTTTCCGCGAGTCGATCACCAAGCCGGTCAAGGAAGTCAATTACAAGTATGCCAAACAATCGGGCGGCAAGGGGCAATATGGACATGTCATTTTCTCCATTGAGCCCGGTGAGCGCGGCAGCGGCATTATTTTTGAAAACAAAATCATCGGCGGTTCAATTCCGAAGGAATATATTGGGCCCGTTGAAAAGGGCTTTAAGGAAGCAGCCGAGGGTGGCGTTCTGGCTGGCTACCCCGTCGTGGACGTAAAAGTCACCTTGTTTGACGGTTCCTTCCACGAAGTTGACTCCAGTGAAATGGCGTTCAAGATGGCTGCCATTTTGGGTTTCAAGGAAGGCGTGCAAAAGGGTTTGCCCATTTTGCTTGAGCCGATGATGAAAGTCGAAGTCGTTGTCCCCGAAGAATACCTCGGCGACGTGATGGGGCAGATCAACAGCCGCCGCGGCTTGATCCAGGGCATGGAAGTCCGCATGGGTAACGCGCAGGCTGTAAAAGCCATGGTTCCGCTGGCGGAAATGTTTGGATACGCAACCCAGTTGCGTTCCGCCACCCAGGGACGCGGCGTCTTTAACATGGAATTTGACCACTATGCGCCGGTATCGCAATCAGTGGCAGAAGAAATTTTGAAAGCATAAGTTTTTTTCATAACTCAAGGAGTTACTATAATGGCGAAGGCAAAATTTGACCGCAGCAAACCGCATCTGAATGTGGGAACCATGGGTCATATCGATCATGGCAAGACGACATTGACAGCGGCGATCACGAAAGTGGCAGGCTTTTCAGGTCAGGCAGACTTCAAAGCATACGACCAGATCGACAACGCGCCGGAAGAAAAAGCGCGGGGCATCACGATTAATATTGCGCATGTTGAATACCAGACGGACAAAAGGCACTACGCCCACGTGGACATGCCCGGACACCGCGACTACATCAAGAACATGATCACCGGCGCAGCGCAGGTGGACGGAGCGATACTGGTGGTGGCGGCGCCCGACGGCCCGATGCCGCAGACCCGCGAACACGTACTCCTCGCCCGCCAGGTGGAAGTGCCCTCGATCGTCGTCTTCCTGAACAAGGTTGACATGATGGACGACCCCGAACTGCTGGAACTGGTTGAACTGGAGTTACGCGAACTGCTGAGCGCCCAGGGCTTCCCCGGCGACACCACCCCGATTGTGCGTGGTAGCGCGAAGATTGCATTGGAAAGCGCCTCGACGGACCCGAACGCCCCCGAATATGCGTGCATCAAGGAACTGTTGCGGGTGGTGGACGAATACATTCCCGAACCGAAGCGCGACACGGAAAAGCCGTTCATGATGAGCGTGGAAGACGTATTCTCGATCAAGGGACGCGGCACAGTGGTGACCGGGCGTATCGACCGCGGCATCATCAAAGTGGGCGAACCGGTTGAGATCATTGGCTTGCGCGAGACAAAGAACTCGGTCGTAACGGGTGTGGAAATGTTCCACAAGCTGCTGGATGAAGGACGCGCGGGAGATAACGTTGGCCTGCTGTTACGCGGCATTGAACGTGAAGACGTGGAACGCGGCCAGGTGCTGGCGAAGCCGAAGTCGATCACCCCGCATCGGAAGTTTTTGGCGGAAGTGTACGTGTTGAAGAAGGAAGAAGGTGGGCGGCACAAAGCGTTCTTCAGCGGGTATCGACCGCAGTTCTACATCCGCACGATGGATGTAACAGGCGACATCACCCTGCCGGAAGGCGTGGAGATGGTGATGCCCGGAGACAACGTCAACCTGACGGTTGAGTTGATTGTGCCTGTGGCGCTTGAACAGGGTTCGAAGTTCGCCATTCGCGAAGGCGGTCTGACCGTCGGCGCGGGTGTCGTCACCAAGATCATCGAATAG
>CAILWD010000296.1 GCA_903837815.1 uncultured Chloroflexota bacterium
CTGAAGGCGTCGTCCGCACTTTGCCTGCGGAGCAGACCCTTCGGGTAGATTCAGCGTGGAACGAGTCCGCTTGGGCAATCATCCCGTTTGAAGAAATCCAACCGAGATGGAAAGTCCTTGCGGTGGACGGTCAATCTCCGCTTCACAAAAATTTCAACGCGGATGCGTATCCGTTGAAAGCGTATTTTTCAGCGGCGCAACTTTTGCCCGAAACGAACCGCGACCCATCCAAATTGGCGACGGTGGTTTTGACGGGTGTGACTGCGTTGACCCGCCTGACCGCCAAGCGCATGGAAACGAAGGGCATTACCTACCCCGGCGAGGTTTTGCGGGACATGTTCCGCGAAGCCGACATTATGCACATCAACCACGAGTCGCCATTTTATTCGGGCTGTCCGTACCCAGACCCGAAGCAGACGGAAGAGGTCTTTTGCAGTTCGCCCAAATACATCGAGTTGTTCACCGACCTCGGCGTGGACGTGATGGAACTTTCGGGCGATCATTTCGCCGACTACGATGACGTTGCCATGCTGGAGTCCATCGAGATTTACAAGAACGCGGGCATTCCTTATTACGGCGGCGGAATCAACGAAGACGACGGCAGGAAGCCCGTATTGATGGAAGTCAACGGCAATAAAATCATGTTCATCGGCTGTGACTTCAAGACCGTTTACGCCACCGCCCGCGAAGACCGCCCCGGCTCGGTGCGCTGTGACTTCGATTACATCGCCGGGCAAATACAAACCTACAAGGCACAAGGTTATTTGCCCATCTTCACCTATCAGTATCATGAGTTTCCCTCTCCTGAAACGCGTCCCCAACAACAGATTGACTATCGCCTGATTGCGGATATGGGCGCGGTGGTGGTCAGCGGGAGTCAGGCGCATGTGGCGCAGGGCATGGAACTTTACGGGGACAGTTTCATCCATTACGGTTTGGGCAATTTGTTCTTCGACCAGATGAGCAGCAAGGGCACGCGCATTACACAGTATGAGTTCATCGACCGCCACGTTTTTTATGATGGAAAATATCTCGGCGTGGAGTTGCTCACCGCGTTTCTGGAGGACTATTCCCGCCCGCGCTACATGACCGAAGCCGAACGCGAGAAGTTCCTTTCGCTGATGTTCGAGTACAGCGAGTGGGACGTTCAAGAGTAGGGGTGGGGTTGCGAAGCGTCTCGCTCCTACTGGTACAATTTCTCTCAATCTATGAAAAAACTTCCCTTTCTTTTTCTTTTGCTTATGCTTCTCGCGGCGTGTATTCCTGCGACTGAGACGCCCGTCGCAACGCCTTTGCCTTCGCCATCCCCAGCGCCGAGTGTGACCTCCACGCCGATGCCCGATGCGTTGTGGATTGACCCTGCCGCGCCCGCCCAACTTGTGGATTTGGCTCAGACTTGGGGAATCCCAATCACAGAAGACCCCGCGCTGGCAACTCAAAAACTCGAACTTTCAGACTCTGGCTCTTTGTGGGTTTACGCCCTCGTTGCGCCGTTTCCCACGGTGACCGATGAAGTGGCTTACGCGGATTTGCTGTCCGTTTGGGAGGGCGAGTCTGTGTTGGGACACGACCTTCTGCTGGCGGAGTCCACCCTGGCGGCGTTTACGGCTCTTTGGGGCGAACCCGCTTCGGGCGTTGTCCGCGCTTTGACTGCAGAGCAGATTTTGGATTCAGCGTGGAAGGAATCTGCTTGGGCGATCATCCCGTTCGAGGAAATCCAACCCAAGTGGAAGGTTCTCGCGGTGGACGGTCAATCTCCCATTCGCAAGAATTTCGATGCGGGCGTTTATCCGTTGAAGGCGTATTTTTCGGCGAGCCAGCCTCTGCCCGAATCGAACCGCGACCCGTCCAAAATGACCACCGTGATGTTGACGGGCGTGACGGCAATTGTCCGCGCAACGGCGGCGACGATGGAAATGAAAGGCGTGACCTACCCCGGCGATTTGATCGGCGATTGGTTTCGCGAGGCAGATGTGCTGCACATCAGCAACGAAGTGACCTTCGATAAGGACTGTCCGCCGCCGCGAGCGGGTTATCGCAATTTCATTTTGTGCAGCGACCCGAAGTACATGGACTTGCTGTTGGATGTGGGCGTGGACGTGGTGGAGGTTACGGGCGACCACCTGCGTGACCGAGGCAACCAGGCTTTGCTCGAAACCTTTGCCATTTATAAGAAAAACGGCATTCCATATTATGGCGGGGGAATCAATGCCGAGGATGCCCGTCAGCCTGTTTTGATGGAAGTCAACGGGAATAAGATTGCCTTCATGGGCTGCAACGGCAAGCGGGTGGTGAAATATCCCAAAGCCACCGACACCAGCCCCGGCCCCGCGTTATGCGACTTCGATGACTTTGGCGAGCAAATGGATGCCTTGAAGGCGCAGGGCTATCAAATTATTTTCACCTTCCAGCATGAGGAATGCTACTCGGCGATGCCTTGCTTTACCCATGAGGGCGCGTTCCGCCGCGCGGCAGACGAAGGCGCGGTGGTGGTCAGCGGGAGCCAGGCGCATTATCCGCACATCATGGAGTTTTACGGCAACTCGTTCATTCACTACGGTTTGGGGAATTTGTTCTTCGACCAGATGACCTACATCCTGCCGGGCGGCGAGGTGATCGACGAGACGCGGCGTGAGTTCTACGACCGCCATGTCTTTTACGATGGAAAATATCTCGGCGTCGAGTTGTTGACTGCGATGCTGGAGGATTATTCCCGTCCGCGCCCGATGACCCCCGCCGAGCGCAGCGCTTTCCTCACCGAGTATTTTTATCTCAGCGGTTGGACTGCTGCGCCCGCACCGACGCCCATCCCCATGCCGACGGTGACATTGACTCCAATTGTGTTGCCTTAATTCGCTTCACTTCCAAATTTAACCTGCGGACTTGGGGCAAGTCCGTTACAACATACGGTCGATTGTTGCCAGCAAACCTTTCAGGCTGAAGGGCTTTGTATGATATTCAGTGGCGCCCGCCTCCAGGCAGCGCTCGCGGTCGCCGGGCATGGCAAGAGCGGTCAACGCGATGATCGGGATGGCGGCAAATTCGGGCAGAGCGCGGAGTCGGCGGATGGCTTCAAACCCATCCATGCCGGGCATTTGAATATCCATGAGAATCAAATGCGGCTTTTGTTTTTGCGCCAGGTCAAGAGCCTCGACGCCGTTCTCCGCCTCGATGACCTGATAGCCTTTGCTGATGAGATATTCGCTTTGCACCATCAGATTAACCTGATTGTCATCGACAACCAAGATGCGCTTCCCCCGCCCCGTAGGTTTTGTATCATACGAAACGAGGCGCGCAGTGGCTTTTTTCGCGACCGGCCCCGCCATTTTCTGGATCGGGATATTGAAATGGAAACGGCTGCCTCTGCCCAATTCGCTCTCTACTTCGATCTTCCCGCCATGCAGTTCGACCAGTTTCTTTACCAGGCTTAATCCCAACCCTGTGCCCTGGTATTGACGGGACAGGCTGCTGTCCAACTGTTCGAAGGGTTGGAATATCTTTTCCAGGCTTTCAGGGGCAATGCCAATACCGTTGTCTGTGACCGAGAACCACATCTGTCCCGCCGCATCGTCCTGCCTCACCTCGAGTTTGACCGTCCCATGTTCGGGGGTAAATTTGACAGCGTTGTTCAACAGATTTACCAGGACCTGTTTAAGGCGCTTGGGGTCGGCAAAGATCATGGGCATGGAGCCAGAGAACGAATATTGTAAATCGATGGATTTCTTCTGAGCCAGTTGTTTGACGAATACCAGGCTTGCTTCACAGACCACGTCCAAGGGCAGGTTTTCCGGGTTGAGGGTGAATTTACCAGCCTCGATCTTTGAGATATCTAGAATATCGTTGATTAAACCCAGCAAATGCGTTCCGCTGGCATGGATATTTTCTGTATAGCGATTTTGTTTTTCGTTGAGCCCTCCATACATCCCGGTCAGCAGGATTTCAGAGAAGCCAAGTATTCCGCTCAACGGTGTGCGCAGTTCGTGGCTCATGTTCGCAAGGAATTCATCTTTGATGCGGTTGGCGTGGACGAGTTCAGCGGTACGCGCCTCCACCTGTTGCTTCAGGTCGCTGGCGTATTTACGGGTTAAAGTCTCCATCTTTTTGCGCTCGGTGATGTCGACCAGGCTGCCCTCGTAGAACAATATTTTCCCCGTTTCATCCCGGATGGGGTGAACATAATCTTCCGCCCAAAATGTCGTTCCGTCCAGCCGTCGATATTCCACTTCGAAGCAGGAAGGCGGATTGTCTGCCTGCATCGCATATCTAAAAGCCTCCTCGTCGACAGGGTTGGCATAAAGTTCCCTGGCGGGTTTCTCCAACAGAAATACGCGGTCCTTCGTGCCGAACATTTTGGCCAGCGCCGGATTGGCATCCAACATGGCTCCGTTTGCCGAAGTGCGATACAACCCAATGGGCACGTTCTCGAAGAGCGCGCGGTGGGCGTGTTCCGATTGCGCCAATGCCTCTTCGAACTTTTTGCGCTGCGAAATATCCCGAATAAGCACAGATACGGTTTTGTGGGATGCGCCTGACGCATGGATTGGACTGACACGCGCCATGAACCAGCGCCGACCGCCAACAACAGCCAGCGGATATTCGATGGTTTCAGAAAAACCGCTAACCAGTACCTTTTTGATCGCTCCTATGAACTGTGAGCCTTGTTCCGCGCCCATGACTTCCTTCACCCGCCTGCCAAGCATTTCGGCTTTGGGCTGCGCCAGCAGGTTTTCGTCGGCTGTCCAGATATTGAGGTAGGTTCCATCCTCGTCGAGTTCGAAGACAATATCATCCAGCGAGTTCACCAGCGCCTTCATCTGTCGTTCGCTTTGAAGGATTGCCCTTTCTGCCTGTTTGCGCTCTGTGATGTCTTGTTTAACGGCGATAAAGTTCGTGATCTCGCCATTCTCGTTTGCAAACGGGGTGATGGTCATCTCTTCGTCGTATAGCGTTCCATCCTTGCGGCGATTGACCAGTTCGCCCCGCCAGACGTTGCCAGCCAGAATGACGCTCCACAAATCCTTGTAGAAATTTTGATCTTGTTCTCCCGACCTGATCAGGTCGCGCGGGTTTTTCCCCAATGCATCTGCCATCGCACCGAAGCCGGTCAAAGCTGTAAATGCGGAGTTTGTCCACTGGATAACCCCCTCGCGGTCGGTGATGACAATGGCATTTGCGGCGGCTTGCAGGATGGCGTTTTGCAGGTGCAGTTTTTCCTCTGCCTGCCTGCGTTCGGTGATGTCGAGGATGACAGCCAGGAACACGTGATGGTCGGTCTGGTCGAACAATTGCACATGCGCTTCAATCGGGTAAAAACTGCCGTCTGAGCGGCGGTGGCGGGTTTCAAAAGTTATCGTCTGCGCTATATGATTACGAAGCGGGGCAAGCATTTCATCGAAGAATTCGGGCGTGAAGTCCATTTTGAGGTCGAGAGGGGTCATCCTGCGCATATCTTCCAGTGTGTACCCCAGGTTGCCCATGGCGCCGGCGCTGACGAAATCGAAATGCAATGTTTCCGCATCGAAGATGTACAACTCATTCTGGCTGGCGTTCAGCACATTGTAGAAATTTTCCTGGTGCTTCTCCGCCTGTTTGCGTTCTGTAATATCCTGCACGATGACCTGCACAGCCATGTTGCCTTCGTACATGAGAGGAACCGCCATGACCTCGACCGGCACTTCGCTACCGTCCAGCCGCAGATAGCGGTCCTCAACCGGGTACAGCCCTGTTTCTCCAGCAAACATGCGCTGGATGCGTTGGCTGGAAGATTGAAGGTTGTCGGGGTGAATGATTTCAGCAATGGGTTTCCCCATAACCTCGCTGGAATCTTTTGCGCCAATGAGTTTTGCGCCAGCCGGGTTTGCAAAAACCAGCCTGCCGCCCGAATGCACGGCAATCCCAATAGGAGATACTTCGAGCAACTGGCGGTAGCGCTCCTCGCTTTCGCGCAATCTTTTCTCAGCCTGTTTGCGTTTGCTGATGTCCAGTAATTTGGTTAAGACATAGCGCTCGCCCATTTGGTCGAAGGTTTCGGCGTAAAAAAGCGCGGTTCCAGTCTGGTTGGTTTTCGTTTTGTAGATGAATTCATAACCCGAGATCTCGCCATTTTTTATCAAGGTTTCGGCTACCGCCTCGCGTTCGATCGGGTCTGCCCACAAGTCGAGTTGGGATATCGGTCTGCCAATCACTTCTGCGCGCGCATACCCCAACATCGCTGCGAACGCCTCGTTTGCATCGATGATCGTTCTTTCGGGCAGCAGGGTCAGAACCGTTGGCAGCGGGCTGGAATGAAATACCCTTTGTGCAAGTTCAAAAGATTTGATGCTTTCAGCCTCCGCCTGTTTGCGCTCGGTGATGTCGGTGTGCGTGCCGCTCATGCGGAGCGGTTTGCCGTCCGCGTCGCGTTTGACGATCCTTGCCTGGTCGAGAATCCACTTGTAGGAGCCGTCCTTGGTTTTCATACGATATTCTATGCGATGCACGGGCGTTTTCCCGTCCAGGTGATCCTGAATGGATTGCATGGCGCGTTCCCGGTCTTGGGGGTGATGCAGGTCGGTCCACTGCCTGACGGTGAACTCGACCTCGGACAGGGTGTAACCCAACATCTCTGCCCATTGCGCGTTACGATGCACTTCCCCGGTTTCGATGTTCCAATCCCAAAAACCCAATTGGCTTCCCTCCAATACCAATTCCAGCCGCTCCTCATTTTCCTTGAATGCCTCTTCCGCTCGCGTGCGTTCGGTGATGTCCAGCGCCATGACCAATCCCATCTTTTCCCCGCCTATTTCGATAATCTCGATGGCTGCCGACGCCTCTCTAATCTCGCCGGACTTTTTGCGTATCTGGATATCCTGCGGCTTGGTCGAGCCGGTTTCCTTCAACTCCTTCATCCACGCGTTCCGCTGGTTTGGGTCGACAAACAGATTCAATTCCACCGCAGTGCAACCGGCTAGTTCCCTGCGTGAATACCCGGTCAGGGATAAAAAGGCATCGTTGACGATGACCGAGGTGTTATCCGAAAAGCGGAAGAGGTTCATAGCGAAGGGGCTGGCGTGGAATATCTTGGAGAAGCGCTCCTCGTTCTCGCGTATCGCTTCTTCCGCGCGTTTGCGACTGGAGACATCGCGGATAATCATGCTGGTCTGTTCGCGCCCGCGCCTATCCGTAAACACAGAGGTGGAGACTTCTCCAGGAAACTTCGTACCGTCGCTCCGCAGCAGGGTCAACTCACCGAAGAAATAGCCGGTACGGACGCGTTCCTCAACCGCTCTCTGCAAACGCGAGTCGGTTAAGTCTGTCAGCCCGGCGCGCCCAACCCGTTTGATTTCCTCCTCGGTGCGTCCAAACATACGGCAGGCGGCGGGGTTTGCCGCCTGGATGAGACCGTCGGGAGTAGTCAGCAGAACGGCGTCGAGACTGGCGTCAAAGAGCAGTCGGTAACGTTCTTCGCTCTCCTGCAAGGCCCTTACCTCTCTGAGCAGGATAACGTAAATCAGAATGGCGCTTGCCAGCACGAAGAAAACGCCTTTAACCGATTGCGCGATATGATAGAGAGTGGGAACGCTGGGGTTGTTCAAATCCACGGTGAGGTCCGTGACGAGAATCCATAAGACACCGAAGAAGGCGTAGATCAAGACGGTACGAATGGGGGTCGAGTTTTTATTTGCTTTCATAACATGGTTCCCTGGGAGAAAGTTGCGCTGACGCAGAACACTGCCACGGTGAGTATAGCATTATTTGAGCGGCGGAATTGGCAGGACAGGCACTTGTAAGGTAATTGCCACTTCTGCATGAGAGAGAGCGCCCGTGTTATCGTCTCATGCAGACGCGAAACTTTTTAGCCCGCCTTCGTTGGACTAAAAAATACAAGGGTGATAGAATGACGCGAATTTCGGAATCACATAATCCCGAAAGAGTAATATGCCTCCCCGAAAATTTTTCCTCGACCAATTGGATTACGACATCATCCAGGCGTTGCACAGAAACGCGCGGGTATCCGCCTCTGAGATTGCGCGGGGAACCGGCGCGAACGAACGCACCATCCGCAAAC
>CAILWD010000297.1 GCA_903837815.1 uncultured Chloroflexota bacterium
CGATTTTCTCGGCGGCAAGAATGTCGCAACCACTCACATTGACGGCGTGGTAGGTCAACCCACGTTGGAGATTGACGGCAAGGTCGTGATCGAGAACGGAAAACATTCATAACAACTCAAGAAAGAGAGACATACCATGCAAACTTCACAATGGACAGACACGCTCGTACAACTGCTCTCCCTCGCCCTGCGGCTGGAGAGCGAAGGGCAATACGACATTGCCAAACTCGCCCGCGCCCAGGCGGATGCAATCTCGCGCCGCGCCGCGTGGGAATTGAACCTGCCGAACGATAAAGAGACTCTCGCAACCGACATTGAGCGCATCGCCGCTGCATTGGATGACGCCGACTTGCAGACCGCCTTTCGCGCGGGCGCGTCCGCCCTGACCTCGGGGCGGGTTCCGCTCATCCAGGAGACTCCACACCCATACGTCTGCCGCACCTGCGGACATCTGGCTCTCACCAACCCTCCCAAAAAATGTCCCACCTGCGGCGCGTGGGGCGAGACGTTCCAATGGTTCCCGCCCGTCTACTGGCTCGAAGCGCTCGACCCCGCCGAAGCGTTGGAACAACTGCGCCAGACTCCGCTCGAAGTCGCCGCGCTGATCGAAGGTCTGAGCGAAGAGGCGATGACGCGCCCCGCCCCCGACGGCGGCTGGGCGATCCGCAACGTCATCTCGCATTTGCGCGACGCGCAGGGCGTGCTTGATTTTCGCATTGACCTGTTCCTCAAGGAGAAAAATCCCGTGCTGGAGATGAAGCAAGTCTGGACGTGGGCGAAGAACGAGGCTGAACGTCCGCCCTCCACGCGCGAGATTTTCGAGACGTATCTATCCACGCGCCGCGAAGTGATCGCCAAACTCGAAACCATCCCCTTCGCCGATTGGTGGCGCACGGGACGCCACGAAGAGTTTGGGGTTGTATCCATCAAACAGCAGGTCAGTTACTTTGCTTCGCATGAATTGACTCACCTGCCGCAGATCGAAAGGCTTGTAAACGGATAATCTTTATGCAACATTGGTATTCCAAATCCCTCGGCGATGGGATGTGGGCGGACATCCCGTCCGAAGAAATCAGACAACTCTTCCAGCCATTGTTTGAATCCGCGGGCAGGCCTGCGGAGATGGCGGTCTTCACGCGGCACGAAGAAGGGAGTCTGCATTGCGAGTGGGTTGCATACTTTTCGCCCGCGGCGGCAGAGATTGCGATAGTGGTCGAAGCCGTTCCAAGTGAAAAGCCGATCCGAGAAGAATTGACTCTTCTAGCAGGAAACGATGAATGTTGGACAATCTTGTTTGAAGGTACGTAAACTCTGGGAAGGAGGCGCTCGAAAAATATTTTCTGTCGTCGTCTGTTTCAAGCCAAAGGAGAAACGTATGACACACCATCAAAACCTTCCCAAAATTTCGCTCGAAGAACTCAGGGTGGAGATTCGAAAGGAATACACCAACGTCGCCCTCGACCCGAACAAGGGCTATCACTTCCACACGGGTCGCAAACTCGCAAACATCCTCGGCTATGACGAAGCCCTGTATGCCGACCTGCCCGAAGGAAATATCGCCTCTTTCGCAGGGACGGGGAATCCGTTTTCTGTCGGCGATATCCACGCTGGAGAAACCGTCGTGGACGTTGGATCGGGCGCGGGATTCGATTCATTGATCGCCTCGCGGCTGGTTGGCGCGGCGGGAAAAGTTGTCGGTGTGGACATGACCCCTGAGATGTTGAACAAGGCACGGGCGGGGGCGGAGGCGATGGGTGCGTCCCATGTCGAGTTCCGCGAAGGACTCGCCGAGTCGCTTCCCATCCCCGATAACTTTGCCGACGTGGTCATCAGCAACGGTGTCCTCAACCTGACGCTCGACAAGACCGAGACTCTGCGCGAGTGGTTCCGCATTCTCAAACCTGGCGGACGGTTGCAGGTTGGAGATATTCTGGTTGAAAGGGAGGTACCCAACAGCGCATTGGATGACATCTCCCTGTGGACGGGCTGAATTGCCGGCGCTCTGCTGGATGCAGAGTTGCTCCGCGCCGTGAGCGCGGCTGGTTTTCAAGACGGGGAGATCGTCCACAAGTACAACAGTTACGTGGACACGCCCGACCCCTCGGACGCCTTGGACTTCGGCACGCAGGGTATCACATTCCGCGCCTGCAAGCCGATGTAGAAATTCGCACCCAAATGCCAAAGAAAAAGGAGAAATTAAATGAGCAAAAGATTGCAAATCACCCTGTACGTTATCGCGGCGTACCTGACCGTGTTCGGCTTTCTTTTCTTATTTCTGCCGAACGTCGCCGAAAAGGTATTGGCGACCAGCCTGCCTGACGCGGTGTTGAACATGCTCTATGGACAGTTATCGCTCACCTTTGCGTACACCGCGTTCCTTGCCGCGCGCGGCGGCGATGGCTTGAGCAAACTATCGCGCGTCATCCTTGCGCTCACGACGGGTCATGTGGTGGTTTTTGTCTACCAGCTTGCAAAGGGTATGTTGAACTTTGCCCAGGCAGGACCTCCACTGATCATCAACGCGATCTTCACCGTATTGCTGTTCCTGTTTCGTAAAGATATCAAGGAGTAAATGAAAATCAGGGGCTGGGCATTCCAGTCCCTGACAATAACGAAGGAAGCGACAAGAATGAATACTATTTCGCTTGTTGAAGAAAACGCCCTGACATATTACAAGGGCATTGCCCGCCTTCTGGATGGTCGTTTCACAGAGACCGACGGGATTACCTGGTTCGCGACAGAACGGCGAAGCCTATACCGTTTCAACGGGGTCGTCCGCACGGCAACACGCGCCGAAGATTTGAGCAGGATCGCGGATTCAATTCTTGAATCATTCATCTCAAAGCGTCTCCCGTTTTTCTGGGTGGATTTTCCCGATGGCGGTACGCCTGGACTGGGCGAATATCTGAATTCAAAAAACATTCGCTGGGAACACTTCAAAGGAATGCCCTGCATGTCGCGCGGATTCAATGACTTGCCAGAATTGTCGCTTCCAAAAGGAGTTGAACTCGTGCGCGTTCGATCTGAGAAAGATCAAGCGGACTGGTTGAACGTCCTCATGGAAGGCTTTGAAGAGCCAGAGCCAAGCCGCCCCGACTTTCAGCAAATCCTTGCCAACTCGCTTACCGAACCCGCGCCCAAATTCGAACACTTCGTCGCACGCTGGCAAAGCGAGGCATGCGCCGTCTCGACTCTGCTTCACGCGGATCATGGTGCGGGGATTTATCACGTCACAACCCTGCCGCGTTATCGTGGTCACGGGCTTGGCAAGGCACTAACCCTCGCCGCTATGCAATCTGCTCGCGAGGCTGGATATAAGCAGTCCATTTTGTTTGCTACGCCGTCGGGCTTTCCGATCTATAAACAACTTGGCTTTAAGACCGTCACTACGGCAGATGGATTTGTATGGAATGGTAAATAACTTTCATGACTTGTGTATAGGAGGATAATCGTGTGACTACCTTCATTCTCATTCACGGTATGTGGCACGGCGGCTGGTGTTGGGAGAGATTGACGCCCCCTTTGCGCGCGGCGGGACACATCGTTTACTCACCCACGCTGGCGGGACTCGCCGAACGCGCTGACATCCACAGCGACTCGATTGACCTGAACACGCATGTCCAGGAAGTTGTGGACTTGATCGAATCGAAAAACTTGCGCGATGTGATTCTCGTCGGTCATAGTCTCGGCGGGTTCATGGCTCCCATCGTCGCGGACAGAATCCCTGAACGGATCGCGCACATCGTCAATCTCGATGGGATGGTTCCCGAAAACGGCAAGTCGTTAGTTGACCTCATCGGCGCGACGTGGGACTTCTTCAATAAGAAAGCCATCGAAAGCGGCGATGAGTGGTGGTGTCCACCAATTCTGGAGTGGACATTTGGCGTCTCTGGTGCGGATTTGGAATGGATGCAATCCAAATTGACTCCGCACCCGCTGAAAACATTGACGACTCCTGTCGCGCTCAAAAACCCGCACGCAAAATCCATCCCGTCCACTTTTATTCTTTGCTCCGAAGGGATGACGGAGGAAGAAGTCGCCGCCGAAGAAAAAAAGTTCACAGGCTTGGGAATGAATTTCCGCAATCTGCCAACGGGTCACGACGCGATGATTACTGTACCAAAGGAACTGGCTGGAATACTGCTTGAACTTGCGGGAGGCAATCCATGACTCAGCAACCTCCCACCGTCAACCCCTGGTCGGACGATGACAACTCTGCCTTCCTCCGCCTGCGGATGAAGACCTTCTGGAATTTTGATTACTTCGAGCGGATCATCCTCCAGCTTCTCGACCTACCCCAAAGCGGGTGCGTCCTGGACGTGGGCTGCGGCAACGGCGGCATTTCGCTTCTTCTCGCGGACCTCAGACCTGATCTGCAAATCCTCGGCATGGACTTTGAACCCAAGCCTCTCGAAGACGCGTCTGCGTATGCTTCGCGCAATGGGTTCAAGAATCTGATCTTCGAGCAAGGCGACGCGCATAACTTGAAATACGCCGACG
>CAILWD010000298.1 GCA_903837815.1 uncultured Chloroflexota bacterium
CCGCATCATCGAGGGCATCTCCCAATGGCTTGCCTTGTGATAACAATGTCTCCACTACACCCAAGCCACGTAAAATATCTTTCGCCTGCTTCAAGCGAAATTCCTGGCGTTTATCGGAAAGCGTACCGGCATATAACAAGCCGCCTGCAATCGCAAACAGGATGGCAGGAAAGACTCCTAGGAACATGCCGCCTGCCAATCCACCACCCACCCATGCCAGGAAACCATACGCGATCTGATTGAATGCCAAACCGGTTCCGGTCTGACGCGCAAACTTTTCGGGATCGAATTTCTTCTTCGGTTGAGCAATGCCCATCGCACGCGCCATGCCCGCTTCGTCCACGGTGCGACGCCAGCCAAAGGCGATGGGAATGGTTGCCAGCGCCAATGCGCCAAGTATTGAAATCAACGTAATCATCTTATCTCCACGTAAGCCAGAATGCGAGTTCCTGCGCTCCACCATTTGCAAGCCAGACGGCAAAGTAAATTCCCACGACTCCCAGCAGGACTGTCAATAGTGGATAGACCCCAATCTCATTCCATGCAAGATCAACGGGACGCATGGTTGCTTGCGGTATCTGTGGTTGGTATGAAGGAGCAGGACGTTCACGCTCCACTGTTGGACGCTGTGCCTTTTGTTTGGACGGAGACGGATCGCCTTCTGTTTTACGGGTGGCCGCTTGTTGGTTGACATACTGCCGGGTCTGCATCGAATATCGAAAACGACGCATCATCCAGACTTCCGGCGGGACGCGGTCGGGTCCAAGGCGCAGGAGCGCGAGCGCCATGAACCCGACCAATACCAGAAAACCGATCACCACCTTTCCGGTGAAAGATAGCGGAAGGAATAAACAGAGCACTGCCAGGAGTGCCCCTGCGCCAAGGATGCCAAGATCACGGTCGTTGAACATGACACTCCTAAAACGGTGGTTTGGGTTGGAAGTTCTTCAACATCTCACCCAACTGCGGCAGAAAGAGGAAGGCGAACAACACAATGATGACCAGACCGACCACACCGATGATCGCCATCGAGGTCATGCGGCTGCCACCGAAGGCCATGCCCGCCGTGCCCTGCAGAATGAAATACAGGCCACCCAGCAATGCCACAACGATCAAGAGTCCTGCCATGAATGCCCAGGCATCGCGGGCAATCGCCAGAATTTGTTCCATGATGGGATCGAACATAAATATCTTCTCCTTTGAAATTTCAACAAGTACCAAGAAACCATGCCGCGAGTGGTATGGCAGCGCTGGCAAGGATCATGCCAAAGAGGGCTTCACCAGATTCAATGAGTGCATTGGCGAATGAGGATGCACCACCGATCGAAGCGGACAACATCGTCGTGAATGCCGCTTTCAACATACGCAAGGCTGCCAGTCCACCGATCAATCCAGAGGCAAGTGTGCCCAATTCACTGATCGGTCCACAGCCACCAGCACCGGGCAGGGTCGATTGCAGGGCGCTCACGATCTGTGGGATGCCGAGAAAAGCAAACAAGCCCAACACCAGAATGGAAATCAGCGCAGATATGGATTCCCACACCCACAGATTCGCGCCTACTACAGAGGCGGAACTCACGCGCAACATCTGGGCAATACCCGCCAACAACGCGAAGGCGACAAATGCGCCTGCCAGGGCGACCCAGGCTTCACGCAGGAAGGTCAGTAATAGGGAAGTAACTTCACTCATGACAACACCATCGGATCGTGTTTATGGAATTCATTTTCAAGGGCAGGATAGAAGCGTTCGCCCCAAAATTGCATCGACCAGCGCCGTGCTGGCCCGGTGCGGTCTTTGAGGGTCAGGACTTCCAGTGGAGCGCAGCCACAATCACGGACATCGCCGGTGCGGTTGACCACAAATACGCGATCTGCTTCATAGGGAACTCGTTCGTCACCCAACAAGGCAGACAGATCGTCACCATCGTTGAAACGTTCGGATTTCAAGGCAGCAGCCGCAATGATCGCCCAGCCATGATGACGTGCCATCTCACGCAGAGCCGCTGCCGCTTCACCACTGCGAC
>CAILWD010000299.1 GCA_903837815.1 uncultured Chloroflexota bacterium
CGGCGTGGCTTCCATCGGGCGACCAACTGAGGGCGTTGAGGGTGAAGTTGAACGGGAACGGCGTTTTCACAACTTCCAGCGGCGGGCAGTCGGGATTCAAAACACAGGAGCCAGAAACCTTTGCCAGTTGAACGGAATTCCCAGCCGTGTGCGGCAAGAGGAAGAAGTACAACTCCCCCACCGCCCCCGAACCTGTTCCTTCTTCGATGGGCTGGGAGCCAACCTGAGTCGGCATGACCGCCTGCTCAAACTCGGCGGGCATGGTGAAAATTGCCGCGTCGAGAATTTGGTTGTAGGTCACTTCGCTCACAACCCGCTCGCCTTGCAATGCGCCCGTCCCCTCTTTGACGCCGAACTCCTGCATTTTGAGAATCACCGCCGTGCGCGTGTCGAGCCAAAATTTGTAGGCAACCTGAGTCTGCGAAGGCGGAGTCCACTCGACGAGCAGGGTCTCGCGCCCCGCCACCGTTTCGAGAGTCACGGCTTTGAATGTCCCGCCGCCCTGCGCGAAGTTCGACGAAAACGCCATCTCGGAAAGCGGTGTGCCCATCTGCCCCCAAATTGGGTTGGGATATGCCACGCCCTCGGCAACGGGCGGAATGTATTGCCCCACGCGGGCGAAATCGGGGTAGGCGGAAGTCTCTGCCAGCCCTGAAACCAGGTTGAGGTTGTAAATCGTCGTCCCATCGCTGAACCTGACGATTTTATCGACGGTATTGGTCACGCCGTTCAACTCCACCTTGAAGCGGTTGTTGGGCGGGTCAATCCAGTCGTGTTCCTCGAAGGACTGAGTCGCGCCGTCTGCATTGAACCAGGTGATCAAGCCGCGCAGTTGCAAAGTCGCCCACTTGCCCGCGCTTTGAATCATCGCCTGCTGAATCTGCTCGGAGGTGGAATCCGCCCGCAGGATGATGACATCGGGCAGGGTATCAAAATAGGAGGCGGGAGTCGGCTCCGCTGCAGAACAGGCGGCGAGGAGGATCAGCGTCAATAAAAACAATCGTCTCATTCATGTCTCCTTAATCGTTACTATAGACTTATCATAAACCAAAAAGTTCCCGTCGTCTTTCGGCGGCGGGAACTTTTTAGAGTCTTTCAAACGACTATGGGACTGGGGTTGGCGTGGCAGTTGTGGTTGGGACGGCGATTGTGCCGGTGGCTGTTGGAGCCGTGGTGACAGTGGCAGTCGTAGTGGGAACAACGATTGTGCCAGTAGGCGTTGGGGTCTGCGTGGCAGTGGGAGTCGCGGAAGCAGGCACGACAGTGGGGGTCGGTGTTGCAGTAGTCGATTGTGCCGACGAACCCGCCGCATTGTAAATAATGGGAGCCACCCAAAGCGCGCGGTCACCCACCGGCGAGCCGGTGGCATACACACTGAGGATGAACTTCACATCCTGCCCCACCAGCGAAGAGAGGTCGATGTCTGCTGTGTAATATTGTCCTTCGTATTTTTCCACGAAAGCCCAATAGGTCTGGACGGTGGAACTGCCGGCAAGGGCATATTCCAGGCGGAAGACCACGTAACAGGAGGTGGCTCCGCTTTCGCAGTTGATGATGGAGCGGAACTTGTCACCAGCTTTGACCTTGTACGTAGGATAGATACCTTGAATGTAGCCGTTGCTGACGTTCTGCGGGTAGGTCAACAAACCTGTGCGGTTATCGGCGGCGCCGTTTTCGAGTCGCGAGGGATTCGCAATCAACACAAAACCGTTTGCATTGCCATCGGAACCGGGGCAAGGCTGTTCGCCCGCTCCACTGTACCATTTGGCGGCGCAGACGTTGGCGACGAAGTCATAGACCGTGCCGGGAATGGCTGTGGCAGGAGTCACCGGCGTACCGGGGGTCACAGTCACCACCGGGGTGACGGGAGTGCCTGCCACCTTGATCTCAACCCAGAAGGACTTGGTTCCCGCCGAGCCAATGCCAAACGGAATGCCGCTGCTGTTCTTCAACTTCCAGTAGCCGCGATAGGTGCCGGCGCTGGCGGGCGAAGTGAGGCTGACAGTGATGTCCACAGTCTGACCGGGGGCAACCGATGTCGGGATGACCGCGGAGTCGGGTCCGCTCATCTTCTCGCCGGAGTCAAACATCAGGCTGTAATTCGACCAGGTGCAGGTTCCAACGTTCTTCAAGCGCCAGGTCTTGCTGAAGACAGTGCTGGGCTGGAAGGTGGTCCCGTCGGGCACGGTCACATCGGAGATAAAATGGGCGCGGTCACAAGAGGACGGGGCCGGGGTCACAGATTTGGTCGGCGTGGGAGTCGGCGGGGTGCCGGTCACGGTCGGGGTGAAAGTCGGCGTCGGACCCGTTGTGCCGCCGGAGCGCGAAATAATGGGATTGACCCAATAAGCGCGGTCACCCGTCGGTGATCCGTAGGCGGAAATAACAAGGATGAATTTCACGTCCTGCCCTGCCAGCGAACTCAAGTCCAGGTTGGCGTTGTAACTCATGCCTTCGTATTTTTCGCGGAAGGTCCAGAAGGTCTTGACCGCATTGGAGCCAATCTGGTAATCGAGGCGGTAGGCAACGTAGCAATTGGTCGCGCCGGATTCACAGCCAATGGTCGTCTGGAAGCGGTCTCCACTCTGGACGCGGAAGGCGGGGTAGGAAGCTTGAACGTAACCGTTGTTGACGTTGTTCGGCGCAAAGAGCAAACCCGCCTGCGCAAGTTCAACCCCGTTTTCGAGTTTGGGCTTGTCGTTCTTGAGCCCGAAGCCATTGGCGTTTCCATCTGTGCCGGGGAAGGTCAACGCGCCCGCGCCGCTGCTCCAGGTTGCAGAGGCGGCATTGGCGGCGAAGTCGTACCCGGTACCGGCAGAGCCGGCTACATAAATCTCAACCCAGAAGGATTTATTGGCAGTGGAACCGATGCCAAACACGCCGCCCGAATTGCTCTTGAACTTGTAGTAGCCGAAGTAATGTCCGGCTGAATTGGGCGCGGTCATGTCCACGGTGATATCCACTGTCTGGCCGGGATTGACCAGAGTCGTAAGAGCAGATGAGGCTGGGGCGCCCATCTTCTCACCGCTGTCGAACATCAGCGAGACATCGTTCGTGTTCCATGCGCAGGTGCCAATGTTCTTGATGCGCCAGGTCTTCTTGAACGCGGTATTCGCGGCAAAATTCGTGCCGTCCGGGACGGTCACATCGGCGATAAACTGCGCCCAATAACAGGTCGCAGCCTGGGCAGTTTGTACCGATGCAGGCGCGATAGACAGCATCAAAGCGAGTAAGAGCAAGGCGGTGGCGAACTTTGATACAAATTTCATTTCTTCCTCCATCAAACTAATCAAATACTTCATAATGACGATTAATAAAATTGAAAAGTTCCTTTTGACTATACGCCATCCCTAGTATAACTTTTAATAGAAGAATATTCAATATTCTCAACAGGGCAATTTCATGACACTTTGCCTTGCATGGCGATCAGGCCCAAAGGTCTTAAAGACCTTTAGGGTCTATAATTACCGTATGCTCCGCGTGATTTTGCACCTCGACCTCGATGCCTTCTTCTGCTCGGTGGAAGAAAACGAAAACCCCATCCTGCGCGGCAAGCCGTTTGCCGTTGGAGGAAAGCCAAACGAACGCGGCGTGGTTGCATCGTGTTCTTACGCGGCACGGGCAAGGGGTGTGCGCAGCGCCATGCCCATGTCGCGGGCTATTCAACTTTGCAGAGAGTTGATCATCGTCCCCAGCCGCCATTCACTGTACGGAAAAGTATCGGCACAGGTGATGAAAAAACTTCACAATTTGACGGGACTGGTCGAGCAGATTTCCATCGACGAAGCCTTTCTCGACATCTCGGACATGTGCAAGGAACATCCCGAAGACGCTTCCAGTTCAGCCCATTTCTCAACCAATCCTTCGGGACGGTTGTCTGCAGAAAAAATCGCCCTCGCCCTGCAAGCGGAGGTAAAAAACGATTTGCATTTGCCCAGTTCGATTGGCGTCGCCTCGAATAAACTCGTAGCGAAGATTGCAAACGAAGTCGGCAAGAAATCGGGGAAGAAGAAAGATGAACCGCCGTTCGGGCTGACCATCGTCCCTGCGGGCGAGGAGGCGCGTTTTTTGAATCCGCTCCCTGCCGATATGCTTTGGGGGGTGGGACCAAAAACCTCCGCGCGATTAATTGAGTTGGGCATTCACACCATCGGCGACATTGCAAAATGGCCCGAAAAAGAACTTTTCAATCTCTTCGGTGAGAACGGACGCGACCTGTGGCAACACGCCAACGGAATCGACAATCGTCCAGTCATCACCGAGTCAGAGACCAAATCCATCAGCCAGGAAGTTACTTACAACGTGGATGTCAGCGACGAGAAGACTCTCGAAAAGACTCTACGCGAACAGGCGCGGGAGGTGGCGCGTCAACTGCGGAAGAATGATCTGGCGGGAAAAACGGTCAAGTTGAAAATTCGATGGGAAGATTTCACCACCCTCACCCGTCAAGCCACGTTGCCCACGTTCACCGACAACGAGGACGAGATTTTCAACACAGCCGTCAAGTTGATGAAAACCGTCCGCAAGCAGAATCAGCCCGTGAGGTTGATCGGAGTCGGCGTCAGCGGAATCGGGGAGCCGATTCGCCAACTCAGCCTGTGGGACGCAGGCAGTGAAAAATCCCGCAAGTTGCAGGAAGTGATGGATGCGTTGCAGGAAAAGTATGGCAAGGATGTAATTCACAAGGGGGAAGGATAGACACGGAAACAGGTAGACATGCTCAAACGTGCCTACCTGTTTTCTTGTGTCTCTGTGTACCTGTTTACTTGTCTACCTAATCATGCCATAATTTGACATATACTTGAATTCCACTCAACGTGGATGTGACACAATGAACCACACCGCCACCCAACTGATTACCTTGATTTTCCTCCTGCAAAACCAGCCTAACCAGGAGGCGCTCGAACTGCGGCGCATGATGGCGGAGTGATTGCAGGCGATGAAAGGAAAATATGAATCCGAAAATAGTTGAATGGCTGCTCGAAGGCGACGCGTGGATTCAATATCGGACGCGGGTTGACCTGCTTGGGCAGGCGGAGTCGGACCCTCAAGTCTGCGCCGTGCGGAAAGCGATGTTGGCTGACCCGAAGATTCAATCTCTGCTGGCGGGGTTGAAAGATTGGCCGGGCGCTGTGTTGAACAGTCACAAGTCGGCAAGCCAGCCTTTTCACAAACTGGCCTTCCTCGCAGACTTGGGACTCAACGTGAGCGACGCACCGGTGAAGGCAATTACGAAAAAAGTGATGGCGCATCAATCGGCGCAAGGAGCATTTCAACTGCCGACGAATATCCCAACTCATTTTGGCGGCAGTGGAAAAGACGAGTGGGCTTGGGCGTTGTGCGACGCTCCGATTCTGGTCTCGGCGCTGGTCAAGATGGGATTGGGCGACGACAAGCGCGTGCAAACCGCGATCCAATATCTCGATGGGCTTATCCGCGAGAACGGATTTCCATGCGCGGTCTCGCCTGAATTGGGCAAGTTTCGCGGTCCCGGGCGCAAGGATGATCCCTGTCCATTTGCGACGCTGGCAATGTTAAAACTGACCTCGCGCGTGCCAGAGTTACAAGAAGGCAAGTCGGCAAAAATCGGCGCGGAGACTTTGCTCTCGCTTTGGGGTGAAAGCAGGGAACGTCACCCGTACATGTTCTTCATGGGAACAGACTTCCGTAAGTTGAAAGCGCCGCTATTCTGGTACGACATTTTGCACGCGCTGGATATTTTGAGTCAGTTCAAGTGGGCGCGGAAGGACAGACGATTTCAAGATATGCTCAGCGTGGTCAAAGCCAAAGCCGACGACGACGGACGTTTTATCCCCGAATCCATTTGGACGGTTTGGAAAGATTGGGATTTCAGCCAGAAGAAAATCCCTTCGAAAGGGCTGACGTTCTTTGTGGAGCGAATTGAAAAGAGAATCGAAAGTTAAGGAGACACCTTGTCAAAAGCAAAACTCAAGGCAAGCAGGTAAACAAGTAGAGAGGAAGAGTTCGAGATGAAAACTTTGGATTTGAAAAAACAGTTCAAGAATTTGTATCAGCCTTCGGCGAAGAAGATTGAAATCGTTCAGGTTCCTAATCTGCAATTTGCGATGATCGACGGGGGAATCGAAAAAGGCTCCGAGCCTGGCAAGTCGCCGTCATTTGCCGAGGC
>CAILWD010000300.1 GCA_903837815.1 uncultured Chloroflexota bacterium
GACGAGGTCCATTGCCTGTCCTACTTTCGTAGTCACAAGCGGTACACCACTTGCCATGCTTTCAAGTATGGCTTTAGGTCCCCCTTCCTGACGCGAGGTAATGAGGTAGAGATCGAGCACGGAGAATAATTTTCCCATTTCGAGGTAAGGCTGCCGGGGGATATGTAACCACTTGACACCTGCCTGATCTAATGCAGACTTAATGTATCCTCTTGCGGGTCCTACCAGAAGGACTATGAGTGATGGGATGCTGTTTTTTAGCCTTTTAGTGACTGCGGCAAAAACGTCGGGGCCTTTAACCCATTTGGGATCCATACCATGTTCCCAACCCTGCCCATCTTTTTGAAATGAGCCAATGACAAAGGCATTTTGGGGAATGCCAAGTTTGTTGCGGATTTGCTCGCGCAAGGCTGTATTTTGAAAATGAAAATAGGACAGGTTGATGCCAATCGGAATGACGAAGACTTTGTCAGGCTGGATGCCGCTTTGGGTTATGTAATCGAACATAGCTGTGTGAGACACTTGAACTCTGGTAATACGCTGGTGGTGGCGGGTTAAGGTTTCCCAAACGGGGTGGGGAGTGTTTTCAATCGGAACACCTTCGGGGAAGGATATACCAACTCGATGGGGAAGGGTTAGCCAGTCTTCTGTCCTACTGATCATATAGTGGTCGGTGTAGTAAATGGATTGGGGCGTATTGGTTGATTTCCAATAGGAGGGGACGGTTTGAATACCCAACACCTTGCTGATTTTTTTCAACTCCTGAGTGTCCCAATCCAAGGACCAACCCATCTGGTCACTGACTAAAATCAGTTTGGAATATTCGCGCCATCCTGCGCTTAAAGTTTGAATACCTAGGCGTGCAATGCCCCGCATCATATCGTTTACGTTCATACTCAGATCACTTCCAGTATCTTCAGATATTGGTGAGTTACTTCGCTCATACCGGGCAGGTTGATGTTAGCGGCATAGGCAACGTAATGTTCTGTTATGGTGTCAAGCAGGGCGGGTATCTCTTCGGCAGCCTCAAACGCCAGCCCAGCAGTGCCAACAATTTCGGGGTGTCCACCGCTGTTAAGGTAAACAGCTGGTAGTCCGCAGGTCAGCGCTTCGATAAGTGAGTTTGAGCACGGGTCGTTTTTGCTGGCGGTGATGTAGATATCGTGGCTTTTCAAATATTGCGCCAGTTCGATGGACGGTACAGGGGCAATTTGCTTTATGTTGCGAAAGGTGACGGGTGAGTTGCCTACGAAGGTGAATTCATAACGGTTCCAATCGAGGTGTTCGTCCAACCAGGCATATACTGCGGCCCCTTTATTGGGGTTGGCAGACCAACTTGTAGCAATGATGCGTGTTTTTCTATATGAACTGTGTTGAACCCGGCCTATGCGGTTGAAAATATTTGGGTCGGCAGCATTGAGGATCAACACGGGGTTTTTAAATTCTATGCCGAGTTCCAGATACTTTTGCAAGCTATAGCGCGATTGCAAAATGGTTTTATCGGCAAACTCGTGATTGGCGGCATTAATCCATTGATCAATGCCTTCTTCGATACCGCGAATGACGCTTACGGGTCCATCTACACGGTGAACGTATAGCGCAGAGGGTCTTTTTAACCAGCGCAGTTTTCTTCTATCAAAATTAAAGGCGTTGAATAAGCAGGCTTTTGCAGTGCGCGAAAGTGTGTTGTTTTCAACCCGCAGCCCGTGTTGTTCAGCAGAGCGCCATAAGGCGCGCATAAATTGATGCCCACCACCAGTGGGGGGCGGCTCAAAGTTGTGAAATAAGGATAGGTCAGTGGTGGTAGTGGCGGATTTTGCCACGGCACCAACATCGGAGAGGAATTCACGAATGCCGAGTTTTATCATTAGCGGGTTGCTTTCAAAAAGTAGCCGGTGGTAAATTTTTTGCGGTTCGGGTTTTCACTTGAGAAGGTGTTCAGGTCCAACACAAGCAGGGCACGTGAAAGCCATTTCAAGAACCAGCGGCGGAATTTGCTTGCAAGAGTTATACCTTCTTCACCTGAGACGCCTAATTCGCAGATGAGCCCCAATACCCCAAAGTATCCACCCATGCGGTGGATTTCGACGGATTTGAAGTTGCGAAACAAATGACGCAGGCCGTCTTCGGTAAAGCGTTGGAAGTCGTAGGGGTCGGCATGGACAGGGTAAATGAAAGGCGTGGATGCGAAGACCAGTCCATCGTCACGCAAGAGGCGGTACATTTCATTCACACAGGCTTGGGGGTCTTTGAGGTGTTCCAATACTTCGGTGCAAATCAGGCAATCTACACTGGCAGTTTTGATCGGTGTTTTAGTTACATCGGCAAAAAGATTGGGGTGGGTGGAAAGGTCTAGGTTGAGGTACCACCAGGCGTGGGCTTGGTATTCGGGGGGCTGGAAGGAGCCGCGTTTTTTTTCGCGCTTGCCACCCAGGTCGAGTACCAGCCCGCACATTTGGTGTGAATAGGCGTCAAGACAGGCATCCAACCACAGGCGGCGGTAGGTGATGTATGTTTTCTTAAACAGTGCAGATCCAGAGGGAAAGGTTTGGGCTGACATGAAATTGCCTTTGAGTATGACGGGGCTAAATTTGGCTTTTAATCATTTCAATTATTCTTATACGGGATATTCCATCCAGTTCGCCACACTCAGAAACAGCATATTCCCTCCGTGCCTCACTGTCCGTTTTACGATCTCGAAGATACTCTTCAATATACTTTATTAGGTCCATCTCGTTTTTCGCAACTTTTGATGCCTTTAATCGCAACGGTCTACGGTTGTGCGTCATCCGTTGCTGGAACTCAGAGGTCATGCCAAATTTCATGCCAATAGTATAAGCATCATATCCAATGTGAATGGTTGGCAGATCACAAATAGCTGCCTCCAAACCCATTGTGGAGAATATATTCACCAAAACATCGCTATATTTCAACAGATAGTGCAATTCATCATGATCTTCATCAAGTGCAAGGTCTAAACGCAACTCATTGGTACGATCCCCTGTAGCATCCACAGAGCCGGGATTGGATATGTATACTCCAGCATCGATAAAAAGCCTTTCTAGAAGACTCCAGGCAGGGTTGCTCCTCAAATGGGCATGGTGATGAGGGCGAACAATAAAATTAAAATCTCCCTGCCATATACGGTGTTTCTCTTCCACAAATAGCCGGTAAATCTCAAAGTAGTGACTGATATTCCCTCCTCCGGCAAAGAAAATGGTTTTTTTAGAAGAGTCCAGACCTATTGTTTCCAAGAACTCATCTCGGCTCATGCTTAATGGTTGCATAAAACGATCGTAGTGTGCTGGTCCTGTCACTTCCAGTTTAGATGCAGGGTATCGATGAAGTTTAATAATTTCATCAGCCATTTGCCTGCTCCATACAGCAAGTCGCTTTGGCGTAAAC
>CAILWD010000301.1 GCA_903837815.1 uncultured Chloroflexota bacterium
ACGCCCCATTTGCCCTTTTCCTGGGCAACGTCAGCGACGGCGGGGGTATCCGCACCGGTGAACACGACCTGGGCGCCGGCATCGAACAGGGAGGCTGCGGCTTCCTTTTCGATAATCGGGTCATGCCAGGTGTTGATCCAGCGGACATCCATGGTGCATTCGGGGCAGGTCTTCCTCATGCCGAGGGCAATGGCGTTGCCAAGACGGATTTCTTCGGGGATGGGGAAGGTCGCCATGTATCCCAGTTTGGGGTTGCCATCGGCTTTGGCGCGGGCGCCAGCCAGCATACCAGCCAGGTACTTCATGTTTTCCATTGCGCCCATCAGATTGCCGAAGTTGGTTTGATTGGAGGCAATACCGGTGAGGTGAATGTACATGACATCGGGGAATTCCTCAGCCACAGCCGCCATCGCATCGCCGAAACCAAAGGAGGTTCCGAAGATGAGGTTGAAGCCCTTGCGGGAAAGGCTGCGGAAGACCTGTTCAGAGTCGGCGCCTTCGGGGACGTTTTCGATGTAGGCAATGTTCACGTTTTCAACGTTTGCCTTGATGTATTCAAGGCCTTCGTAGTGAGCCTGTGACCAGCCGCCGTCGTCGTGCGGTCCAATCAAGACCATGGCGACATTGAACTTGCCTTCTTCGATCTCGGGGATCTGGAATCCACCGGCTTCTTCAGCCACAGGGGCTTCAGTGGCGGCGGGGGCTTCAACCACAGGGGCTTCGGTGGCGGCGGCAGGGGCTTCCGCAGCGGGCGCCTCGGCGGCGGGGGCTTCGGCGGGCGCGCCGCCACAAGCCGAAAGGACGAGCATAAGCGCCATGGCGAGCATGGCAAGACGAGCAAAATTCGTACGCATTCTTTTCTTCTCCTTATCAAATTTGGTTTTTCGACAACAAAACCTTCAGGGATGATTCGCAGCAACCGTTCCCTTCAAGTTGTCTAAACAATTATGTAAGACTTTCACAAACCTCTAAGGCTGGCACTCGAATTTGCTTTTTGCGGTATCCAGAGTGGCTTTCTGCTCCGGAGTGGCTTCCGTTTCACGCTCTATACGGTTCCACAATTTGCACAATAGCGGGGCAACGTAATTCTTGGAAACCCGGTAGGAAGACTGGGACAATTCTACCGCTTTTTTCCAATCTGTTGTGTGGGCATACCCTTCGATAAAAACAAACCATTCCAGCGGGTCGTTAGGGTGGTCGTCGAGGGCAAACGCCGCATCACCAAGTTCGACAACAGTTTCCCAGTCATCCATCTGGCGGGCAAGGTCGGCTTTCTCAAAATAATAACACCAGCCATGAGCGGGTTGGGGTCCGTAAATCTTTGGCATCTGTGCGGTGGGTTCGCTCAAAATCGGCGCAGTGGAGGAAAGCAGGGCAGCATCGCGCAGGAGTGAATCGTCGGGGATAAGGCGATTGACAGGGTCGATTTCGGGGTCGAGCAGGCGCAGGCAGCGCGGCGGCGCGTAATAGAAAACCACCGTCTGCGAGGTGTTGCCGTGAAACTCGCCTGCCAGAAAATCATAGTCCACGGGCGTATCGGGCGTCAACGACAGGGCGTCGCGGTTGGTGGGGTAAAACAGGACGTAATCCCAAACTTCACTGCGATTTTCGGGCGAGTAAATCCAGTTCACAACGGGGCTGAGGGAATTGTCGGCGTAATATTTCAATTCCTCGTTCATCAAAACCATCGTGTTCTTTTCCAGCCCGGGTGCGCGCCAGGTCATTTGCCAGAAAAGGTTTTTGTGATAGGTCCAATCACGACGGAATTCATTTGCCCACAGGAATTGCCGTCCAGCCGCAAGTGCGATGAAAACAACCGCCAGCAGATTCCCAACCTTCGGTGGGAGCAAATCGAATAAGCCTGCCAGGACAAAACTCACACCGAGCAAAAAAGAAAGCGTGGCGCGGTTGGCGGGGAATCCAAGCGAGACGGGGACATTGACCAGCCAGAAGGGAGGTCCGCCGAGGAGGAGCATGACGACGCCCAAAGCAACCACCCATCGGGTTGAGCCTGTCGAAGCCTCCGCGCTCTCGGTCTGGTTGCGCCACCCAAGCAGAGTCAACGCCGCAGCCACAACGGTTATAACCGCGTAAACCAATGTAGTTCGCGCACCGTCCACAGTTGGGTTGGGAAATTGAAACGCCTGCGCCCACGCCGCGCCCGTCACCGTCCACAAACTTGAAAAGACATTACTGGCAAGCAAGATAATGGTATCGAGCGGGGCTTTGAGCAATTCATCTTTGAGGCTGAATTGATAAATCTGGTTATTGAAGATGAACATGCGTGATAAGACCGCAAGGGTGAAAACCACCAAATACGGAGTCCAGCGTTGGAGAACCGCCCTGAATTCCGCCCTTCGACTGCGCTCAGGGCGCGGGGAGGAATCCGCTCGAAGCGAAACCCAAATCAAAAAGGGGCGAACCAGCTCAAGGACGAAGAAATATTCCATCATCCACAAATTGAGCGCGGAAAAGATCAGGGCGGGAATCGTCCTGCCGCGCAGCATCAAATAAATCGAAACAAGAAAGAAAAAAAGAACGATGAAGAAATGGCTGTACAGGTAACTTCCCCACTGCTGGTTGAAACCAGGGTAAAGCAAAAACAGGAGGCTGAGGGTGATTGCAAATTTCTCGCGCTGCGGAAACAGTTGCTTCGCAATCGCCCAAAGCGTGACTGCGCCAAGCCAGCGCCAGAACAAGGCAAAGACCTGCCAGTAAATCGGTTCGTGCGGCAGGACACGCGTGGTGACTTGATAGAGAAGCGCCCAAACGGGACGGTTGGTGGAAAAATATTGGGTCATCGCCTCTGCGCCCAACTGGTAGCGAATCCACGACATCGGCAGGTCATCCCAATAAAAGCCAAGTTGGGGGATGAGCAAGCCGTAGGCGAGGGTTGCAGCAACAAGCAGGGTGAGAGACGGGTGAAGGCGTTTCATCTTCGCAATTACCTGTTTACCTGTCTACGTGTGTGCGTAAACAGGTAAACAGGTAGACAGGTAAAACCTATGGAACAATCCACGTTCCCGTTTCACCCTTCAACGCGCGCCCGATGTTTTCGGGGTTGGTGATGAGCGCTTTGCTGTTGGGCATGGCTTCGAGGAAGTTGATGATGGCTTGAATCTTGGGGGCCATTGAGCCTTTGGCAAAGTGCGTGCCTTCGGCGAGGTAGGCTTTGGCTTCGGCGAGGGTCATCTTGTCGAGCCATTTCTGTTCGGGCTTGCCAAAGTTAATGGCGACCTTTTCGACGGCGGTGGAGATGACGAACAAGTCGGCTTTGATTTCACGCGCCAGGAGCGAAGAAGCGAAGTCCTTGTCGATGACGGAGGCAATGCCTTCGTAGTTGCCGTCGCCGGGGTCTACGACGGGGATTCCGCCGCCGCCCACGGTGATGGTGATGATGCCTTTTTCCAGCAGGGTCTGGACGGTTTCGAGTTCGACAATCTCTTTGGGAAGCGGGGAAGCGACCACGCGCCGCCAGCCGCGCCCGGCATCCTCGACCACACTCCAGCCCTGTTCCTTCTGGCGTTTCTCGGCTTCGGCTTGGTCCATGAAACTGCCAATGGGTTTGGTTGGTTTCTGGAAGGCAGGGTCGTTTTTATCGACGAGAGTCTGGGTGATGACGGTCACGACCTTCTTTTTGATTCCGCGCTGGTAGAGGATGTTTTGCAGGTTCTGCTGGAGAGAGTAACCGATTGCGCCCTGGCTGTCGGCGCCGCAGACATCGAGCGGGACTTCGTGCATTCCAGCGGTCTTGGCGGCAATTTCGGATCGGCGCAAAATATAACCGACCTGCGGTCCATTGCCGTGACCAATTGCCACGTCCCAGCCCTGTTCGATCATATCTGCAATATGCACACAGGTTTGCTTGGCGGCTTGATACTGGCTTTCTACTGTGACGTTCTTGTCGTCGAGGATAAGCGAGTTGCCGCCGACGGCGATTACTGCAAGTTTACTTGTCATAGGTTCTCCGTTGAGTAGGTACACAGGTACACACGTACCTGTCTACTTATGTACCTGTTTACTTTCCTACGCCATTGTCAACGCCATGACGGCTTTTTGCGCGTGCAGGCGGTTTTCGGCTTCGTCGAACACAACCGAGTTGGGACCATCCAGCACTTTGCTGGTGACTTCGATGTCGCGGTCGGCGGGAAGCGGGTGCATGTAAATGCAGTCTTCCTTGGCTACCTTCAATTTGCCATCGTCCATGAGCCAGTTCTTGAAGGAATCCTGAAGCTTCTTGCCTTCGACCTTGTCGTTGGTGGTGAGCAGCGGACCCCAGGACTTGGCGTAGATCACATCGGCATCCTTGCAGGCTTCGGTCATGCCGTCTTTGCTGTCGATGATTTCAAAGGACGTTCCAGCAATCTTCGCCTGTTCCTTCGCCTGTTCGACGATATCAGGCATGAGTTGGAATCCGGGCGGGTAGGCAAGGGTCACATCCATGCCAAAGCGCGGCATCTGGAGGATGAGGGATTGGGGAACGGAAACCGGCTTGAGGTAGGAAGCGGCGTATGCCCAGGAGACGACGATCTTCTTCTTGCGCAGGTCACGACCCTTCTTTTCCATGATGGTCATCAGGTCGGCAAGGCATTGGAAGGGGTGGTAAATATCGCATTGCATGTTGAGGACGGGCGCGCGGCTGTTGTCGGCAACACCGTGCAGGTACTTGTTGCCGTCGCCGAAGTCGCAGTGGCGGATGGCAATGCCATCAAAATAGCGCCCAAAGATTTCGCCAATCTCGACGGGGGTATCGCCGTGTGAAATCTGGGTGGTGTTGCTGTCGATGAAAGCGCCGTGTCCACCGAGTTGGGCGATGCCCGCTTCGAACGATCCGCGGGTGCGGGTTGACGAGAAGAAGAACAGCATGGCCAGCACCTTGTCGCGCAGGTAGGCATGGGGTTCGCCGAGGGCGCGCTTGCGTTTCAAATCCCAGGCGACATCCAGGACAGTTTCGACTTCTTCTTTCGTGAAGTCCAGGTCGCCGATGAAGTCGCGGCCTCTAAAGTTGGTTTGCATAATTTACTCTCCTTGTTTTTTTTAGGTAATACGTCAGTACACAGGTAGACAAGTACACAGGCTAGGAACAACTTGGATACCTGTGTACCTGTTTACTTGATTACTTTTTTACTTGACTACAACTCTTATTCCATCGCGCCAAGCACAAGCGCCAGCAGGGTCATGCGCATGACGACGCCATTGAAGGCTTCCTGCCAGTAGCGCGACCACCTGGTGATGTCCACATCGAGGGGGACTTCATCCATGCGCGGCAGTGAGTGGAGCAGGATGGCATCGGACTTGGCTTTCTTCTCCAGCAGTTCACGCGTAATCCTGTAGTTGGCGGGCGTGAGATTGAGGTCGCCCGTGCGCTCGTCGCGGGACTTGGTGTAATCGGGCTGGACAACCGGCTCGACGAGGATCACGTCGGCTTCGGCAATCGCCTTCTCGACATGATCCACTTCCTTGAAGTCCACGCTGTACTGCTTGAGTTCCGCCTTGAACTCGTCGGTGAGACCCATGTCGGGCGGGGCGACGAAGGTGATCGGGCAGTCGAACTGGCTCAGGGCATAGCCGAGGGAATGCATCGTCCTCATGCGCATGTCACCGACAGCCAGCCATTTGAGCCCGTCGATTCGACCCTTCTCACGCAGGACGGTGTACAGGTCGGTCAGGATCTGGGTCGGGTGTTCGCCCCAGCCGTCGCCGCCGTTGATGACCGGAATGCTCGCCCATTTTGCGGCTTCGTGCGGAGCGCCCTGCTGGAAGTGGCGCATTACAATCACGTCGCCGTAATATTCCAGCATCTTGACCGTGTCCTTGATGGACTCCTGGTAGAAGTCGCCGGCGCGAGTCATCTTCGGGTCGGCAAACCCGCAGACATGTCCGCCGAGGCGGTGCATGGCAGACTCATGAGCCAGACGGGTGCGCGTGGAAGGTTGGTAAAACGCCGCCACAAGTGTCTTTTCCTTGAGCAAATCCACATTTTTTCGCGCGCGCGCAATTGGCTCCATCTTCTGAGCCACATCGAACACGTGGAAGAACTCGTTCCGTTCGAATTCCTTGAGAGAAAGAATATCACGACCTGCAAAGCTACGCATTTTGAACTCCTTGTATCGAAAAGATTTTATGTATACAAGTACACACGTACACAGGTATGCAAATTCCGTGGCGGCGTGTTTACCTGTCTACTTATTTACCTCTTTGCCAAGTATCGACGGCAGAAGCGCATAGAACTCGGTTGCTGCAACCACTTCGTCGAGCGGAACGTTTTCGTTGGTCATGTGCGCGGTCTTTTCGTCGCCGGGACCGAAGCCGATGGACGGGATTCCCGCCTTGCCAGCCCAGTAGGTCCCGTTGGTCGAGAAGTCCCATGTGCCAAGATTCCGCTTTTCATTCCACAACGCTTCGATGGTGTTCTGTCCTGCATGTACCAGCGGGTGTGAGTCATCCAACAGCCAGGCGGGGTAGTACTTGGAGACTGGGAAGACGAAACCTGTATAAGACGGCGCGTCGTAGAACAACTCGTCAACTTCGATCTCGTCCTGTAAATAATCAGGGATCAATCCCTTGATCTGCTGAATCACTTCTTCGCGCGGCTCGTTCGAGGTGATGCGGCGGTCGAGATAGATCGTGAACTGGTCGGGAACCGCGTTGAGTGAGGCTGTGCGCGCTTCGACATCCGTCACCGCGATGGAGGGGAAGCCTTGCACCGGGTGGTACCCCATGCCAAAGCGCATCCTGCGATCCAACTCGCGCACCTGGGTGATGATCGCCATCATCTTGTAAACGGCATTATCGCCCAGATAGTGCGACGCCGCGTGCGCCGAACGCCCGCTGGCAGTGACCTTCAGTTCGATACGCCCCTTGTGTCCGCGATAGACATTCATCTTGGTCGGCTCGCCGATGACGACGAAATCGGGCTTAACCTTCGGATCCACTTCGACAAAGGTGTTGGGGGCAATGCCGTCGCACCATTCTTCCATGTTGCCGAAATAGTAGGCGGTATAGCCGTCGAGCAGTCCGAGGTCGCGGGCAATCGCCAGGCCATAGATCATGCCGGGGGTGCTGCCCTTTTCGTCGCAGGCGCCGCGTGCGTACAGGATGCCGTCTTCCACCTTGCCGACGAAGGGATCCCATTCCCATTCCGCAGGATCGCCGACGCCGACGGTGTCGATGTGCGAGTCAAAAACGATGACCTTCGGACCGTTTCCAATGCGTCCGACGGTATTTCCCATCTTGTCGAAGCGGGCTTCGTCGAAGCCGAGTTTCTTCATCTCCGCCTGAATCCGATCACCGACATCCTTCAATTGACCGTCCATGCTGGGGATGGCAACAATATCGCGCATGAACTGGATGATGTTCTCACGATTTTCCTGCACTCTCTTTTTGATTTCCTGAACTTTCATTTTTCACCTCTTTTTTTTAATTCACCGCGAAACCCAAGAAGGCTCCGGGGTCTAAACAAAACTTATCTGCCGTTACCCACGCGGCGCACCACGTGAAAGCGAAAATAACCTGGGATAAAGTAACTCGTCGAATAATCGAGAACGTGCCCGTCACCCGAATACAGCCTTGCAATAATCTGTAACAGTACGTCGCCGCGCTGGATTTCGAGCGCCTTTGCCACATCAGCGGCGGCATTCGTGGCGCTGATGTCGGCGCGGGAAACAGTGAGGATATCGCCGCGTTGTAGCAGGGTATCCAAAACCGAGCCGCGAAAATCAGCGGGCAGGTCTTCCATCTGCAGGACGGTTTCCAGGAGGATGTCCACCAGATATGCCACAGGGCGGCCGTCTGCGCAAATCACGCGGCGAACTCGCAGCAAGGGCGTGCCTTCAGCGACTTCCAAATTCCTGGCGGCAGCCTCATCCGCTTTGACTTGCTCCACGCTGAGGTTGCTGACTGAAATTTCAAGCCCCAGGCGTGTTGCCAGCGTCTCGAGGCTTTCCAGCACTTCAAGCCCACTTTCCAACACCTGCGCCTTGCCGACCACAAAAGTGCCCGAACCCTGCCGGCGGCGCACCAGTCCCTGTGTTTCAAAGGTGCGCATGGCATCGCGCAAGGTGGCGCGGGAAACACCGAGCTGTTTTGCGAGGTCGGGTTCTGATGGCAGGCGTTCTCCCGCTGGAGTGTGTTCGATCAATTCAGCCAGATCGGCTTGCAGGCGTTGAAACGGGAAATTCGACATGGAGCCTCAATCATCCAACACGGAAACAAAATCAAAATTGGTCACGTCCACCAGCCCCTTGTCTGAAATCCGAAGTTCGGGGATGACCACCAGACCCAGCAGGCTCAACTGCATATTCGGGTTGTTCAGTTCACAGCCGCAAGCCATGAAACCCATCAAGACCGAAGCGGCTTTCTTTGCCACGACCTCTGCGTGTTCGGTGGACATCAAACCCGCAATCTGCAATTCCACCTTCCCCACCACTTCGCCGTTCATAACCACCACCTGACCACCGCCGCATTTTGCCAGCTCATTTGCCGCAAGCGCCATACACTCGTCGTCGGTGCCGGCTACCATCATTTGATGACTGTCATGGGCAACCGTGGAGGCAATGGCGCATTTCCGCGTAAAGCCAAAGCCGCTGACCAAACCGACTGTCACCTTGCCCGTTCCCCGGTGACGTTCGACCACAGCGATTTTCGCAAGGTCGCGCCTCAAATCTGCCTTGACTTCCCCTTTCTCTGCTTTGACCTTCATTTGCAGGTGCCGGGTGGGCGCCTGGTTTTCGATCACGCCGATCACATGGGCATTGACTTCCGCGCCGTCGGCTGCTCTTGTCTGAAGGATAAAGTCTTCCGCCTTGAGTTGTTTCTTCAAGCGGACGGATTTCTTCGCCCAACCCGGGTGTTTTACCGTCGGAAGTTTGACTTGCAACTCGCCGTTCTCCGCAATCACCTGACCTTTGGCAATTACAATCTCAGCCTTGAAATTCATCAGGTCGTTTACAAGAACCACATCGCCCCAGCGACCGGGCGCAATCATGCCCATCTCTTTGGTCAGCCCGAAGTGTTCGGCGGTGTTGATGGTCATCATCTGGATGGCGGTCATCGGGTTGAGTCCCTCGCCGAGGGCGTGGCGCAGGACGCGATCCATGTGACCTTCCTGCGATAGCGTCGCAGCGTGCGAATCGTCGGTGCAAAGGATGAAGCGGTGCGAGTCCAGTTTTTTCTCTGTGATTGCCTTGACCTGCGTGGCGACATCGTGCCAGGCAGAGCCGTAGCGCAGCATGGCTTTCATGCCCTGTCGCACGCGGGCAACCGCATCTTCGAGGCGTGTGCCTTCGTGGTCGTCCTCCGCCCCGCCTGCCACATAGCCGTGGAAGGGCAGTCCCAAATCCAGCGAAGGATAATGCCCGCCGATGGTCTTGCCCGCCGCGTGGGTGGCGCTCATCTCATCGAGCATTTTCTTGTCGCTCATGTACACGCCGGGGAAGTTCATCATTTCACCCAGCCCGATGATCCCCTTCCAGGTCATGGCTTCGGCAACTTCCTTTGGCCCGAGCGAGGCGCCCGGCGTTTCGAAGCCCGGCGAAGACGGCACGCAGGAGGGCATCTGCACCCAGACGTGAATGGGTTGTTTGGCGGCTTCGTCCACCATCAATTTGACGCCCTTCAAGCCGAAAACATTGGCAATCTCATGCGGGTCGATGAACATGCCCGTTGTGCCGCGCACAGCGGCGGCGCGGACAAATTCTGTCACAGTGATCATGCCCGATTCAACATGCATGTGGCCATCGAGCAGACCCGGTACGAGATAGCGTCCCTTTGCCTCGACGATCTTTGTCTTTGGGCCAACCGTATGGCTGGCATCAGAGCCCACAAAGGCAATGCGTCCATTGACGATGGCGATGTCGGTGTGGGGAATGATCTCCCCGGACTGCACGCTAACCCATTTACCGTCGCGAATTACGAGGTCGGCATGGGCGCGTCCCATTGCTACCTCCACCAGCGAACGGGTTAGCTTTGTGGATGAGGTCATAAAATTCTCCTTGAAAAATCAATGCAATTCCCGTGTAATATATTGCTCGAGCAAATAATCATATTGACCTGTATTAAGTTTCCAGATTTCAAGAATACGATTCCAACCCCAGAGTTGCCCGGTAATTACAATATTCAATTTGGAATAATATAGAGCCAGGTCTGGATTGGTAATCTTGTTTTCCCCCGTTTCCAGGGTTTCATAATAACCTTCGGGCAGGTCGCGGCGGAAATGCCCAATTTGCCAGTATTTCTTGGAAACAGGCAGGCGCGCCAAAAGCGGGTCAGACAGGGCGTAGTTGTCAGTCACGTAGAAATCAGGCCCTTTTTCGTATCCAGACCTGCCCAAGGCGTCTGCGAAAATGACCTTGCGAAAGCCCATAAAATACCATTTATCGCCCGCAAACGAGGAGCCAAACCATGATTCGCGAAAGCCGCTTTCTACAAGGCTATTAAATTGTCCCTCGCGCGGGTTGCCAAAATAATACAATCTTTGGTCTGATATTCCATTAAGGTCGCCGATTGGATATTCGGGCAGGTACAAAACCATGTTGGATGCGAGGAGTGGCGAGCGGAGCGAGAAAGCTCCCAACAAGATCACAGTTCCAAATGCCGCCAGCCGCCCCCTTCGAAATTCAGATTGGCTGGAAACAATCATAACGGATAAAAGCAGCGGAGCGGTTAGAAATCTGCCACTCATGAAATCGCCGCCGATCTTGACGATATAAACCAGGTAAAGCAACACGCCAGCGTACAAAGCCAGGAATTTATTCCTGCGATCCAGATAGAGCGCAACGCCGGCAAATCCTATTACAAACAGGAGGACGGGATCCCAGTTTATGGAATTTAACAAATAATCAAATCCCTGTTGTATTAAGACCAGGGCGGGAATACCCGTATTTAACTTTGCGTAGGCGGTGTTGGGAAAGGGAAAGCCATAATAAAGCAGCGAAAATAATTCCCAAATTGCGAACGGAACGAGGCCGAGAGCTATCTTAATCGCTCCCTGCTTCATCTGCCCGGAGGTCCACCAGGCATAAGCAAGCGCGGGAGCCACAAGAATGAAAGCATCCATTCGGTTTAGCATCAACAGTGAAGACAGGAAGGATAAAAGGAAAAGATTTTGCCTTTCCCGCAGATACGCCAGGCCAAACAGAACAAGAAGAAAATGTGTCAATGGGCTTTCCAGCCCGGAGGTCGAAAAATCCACATACCCGGCGGAGAGTCCCAGCGTCAACGCCGCCAATACAAGTGACAGAAATCCGCCGTGCGCAATTCGTGAAAGAAGGAGATAAACGGTAAACCCGGATAGGAAAATAGAGAAAAACATCGTGATAATAAACAGCGCGTTGGGAGCGGAAGGGACAAATAGTCCTGTAATAAAATAAAGGGCCGAAATGGAAAACATCCACAACGGGTGGGTAAAGGCTTGTACGCGAACAAAAGGGTTGTAGCCCAGCCCATAGCCAGCCAGAAGGTTTTCGATGACGCGAAATGTAATCATCGCATCATCTGAAATCCATGCGTTGCGCGCAATCATCATCAGGTAAAAAAGCAGCAGGGAGAAAACAACCAGCGTCTTCTCTTTGTGGGAAGGAATTGTCATTAATAGATATATACGGG